>CAZTZL010000056.1:0-17459 GCA_964617625.1 uncultured bacterium | reverse complement strand
GTTAAAGCTGCAGATCAAGCTGAATTCCAAAATGATGGATGGTATCGCCTTCGGTTCGATCGTTTCCGGAACCCCATTCACTCACATTGTCGTGATAGGTTGTGCCGAATTTCAAATTGATCCTGCAGGATGGAATCGGTTTCCATCCTGCGAGTAGATACCATCGAATGCCTTTTTCATACAAGGGAAGGATGGAGAGAACACCCGGCAGGTCGTTTTCGAATGCGTAAATCCGGCTGTCGTAGGAGTCCGTGTCAAATATGATCCAGCGTGCGGTAATCCGGAAACGGGATTTGGATTTAAGATCAATTTCGTGAAACAGAAGAAATCCTTTTTCTGTCTGTTCTGAACAGTGGACTTCTCCCTGTAGTCCCGGATAGAAAAGATGGACGGTTTCGAAGCGGGTCTTGAATCGTAATCCGGCTGAAGGTTTGAATCGAAGTTCGATCCTGTATTGATCCTGTATTCGGTTCCGGAGCACGTCCAGAAAATGTCCGCTTGTGGTGCTGCCTTCTGATAATACGCTGCTCCGGCGGAATCGGCTCCTGAGCAGCAAAGTGAATTCTCGTGAAAATTTCCGTTCGATCTGAATCAAAAAATCGTTTCCTGATATTGGAACCGGAATTAGGTAAGACCGCCAGGGATTGCGATAAATATCAAAATAGAAATTCAATTTCGTCACGGAATCCATCCTGCCGGAAAAACCGAGGTATATTCCTTCTTCGTTCTGTGTGTCACCGTTTCCAAAGCCGCGGCTGTGAGGATTTTGAAAATCCGGATCGTACCGGCGGAAAGAGAGGGCAAGCACGCACTTTTTTAGATCGATAATGTGGGTTAAAATCCATGCCCAGCCTCCGGACCGGGAGCGGGCGGTCTCACCGGAAAGGTTCCACCTGCCGAGATATAGAGTATAATCCAGACCGAGGACATAGTTGCTCGTTCCCTGAAAATCGAAATAATTTCTTTCCATGTTTTCTATTCTGAAAGGTTTGGAATATTTTCCGGACCATCCGGTTATTCCGATATTCCCCCAGTGCCAGTCACCGGAAATACGACCGCCGTACAGAGTTTCCTCCAGGCTGTTCTTTTTCGACTGCTCCGTTTCGGTACGGTGCAGTCCCGAAGTTGAGAGGCTGCTTATTGTATTATCCGGAAAAAGACTGGCATCGAGCGATGTCCGGGAAACGAATCCAAAAAGTTTGAATGGATGGATTTTTTTAACTAGAGCGATACCCGTCAGGGCGCTGTTCTCGTCTGAATAAACATACCCCCTTATGCGGCCGGTTTGCTTTTTGACGGGGGCAATCGGGTCTGCACCTTTCGTATATCCATACGGTCCGAAGAGTACGAGTCCCTGACCCAATTCGAGCCTGAAATTTCCAAGAAGACACTGATCGATTCCGGGAATTTGGTCCGTACCGATGTATCCTGATAAGTGATCGTCAAGAACTGTTTCACCCGGATCTTTTTCAATAATCAATCCCCCGTAGATTCTTCTCCCTGTAAGAAAGGTGAAACGCTGATTGATTTTCCAGGACGAACCGGGATATGCACCGTTTTCGTATCCTTCAGATGTTTCAATTTGTTTCTGAAACCTGGAGCGGAGTTTGAGAATAAGTGTTTTTTGCTTTGATCCGGATTCGATGACGAAATAAGGTTTGAGTTGTTCCAATGTTTCCTGGTCCATATTGAGCCGTCTTCCGAAATCGTTCCAGGACCGAAACGGCTCGTTTTGAATGCGTTCTTCGTGGATGGAACGTGATAAAATTGGAGAGAAAAGAGGAAAAGATTCCAGTGTTTTGAGATCGGTCCGGTTTAAATCGACCGGATTTTCTCTGAAGGATTCGATTTGTTCGAGCAGTTCGGAAGCCGCCGTATCATCCAGGTTTTCCAGGAGGGTCTCTTCCATTTCGCTTTGCGGGAAAACGGCGCATGGAATGGAGATCAGTAAAAGGAGAAGATAGAAATATATTTCGATCGGAAGGTGTTTCATGTGTCATGGAATTCGGAAAGGCTTTTCCACAAATGGTTTAAGGTATAAAGAGATCGATCCCTGATGTGTGGTTCCGAGCACGGGATGGGTCGTGAAAGCATAATCGAAAACGCAGTATTTCCAGGTCAATCCAAATCCTGTAGAAAAAAAATCCGGATCTCTGCCGAATCCGAACCGCAGTGCGAGGGGAGAGAGAACGCGGAGTTCTGTGCCGGCCCGTGTTTCGATAGGATAACGAACATCTTTGTCTATCTCAATAGAAAGGAGGATTCCCTGAAACGGTTTGTAACAGACACCCGTTCTCATGATCTGCGGCAGGGGCTCTTCACTTATCCCGATCCGGCTTTGAAAGAGGTTGGAGATCGAAGCGCCCCACTGACATTGATCGGTCAGTTTTAGTATGTAGCCGGTGTCTATAATGAATGCATTATGAGAGCCGTATTTTTCAATCCGGAGGCGGGCCGAACGAAAACCGATCCCGAAATAAAAATTTTGATGAACATGGCAGGACCATCCAACCGTGATCGAGCTTTCGCGATAGAGCGAGTTTCCAAAGCCCTGGAATCCAAATCCCCAGTTTCCGTATTTTGTCGGCAGCACGGACGTGACGGTTTCATATGTTAATTCTTGAAGTCCGAATGGGCGGGAGTAGAATAAACAAAGAGAAAATCCGTTTGATTGTGAAAGACCCGCTGGATTGATAAGGAGGCATTCGGAACCATCGGCCACGGCTGTATACGCTGATCCCATGCCCAGAGGCCGTCCGCCCGCAGGTATATCCTCGAATGCCGCTTCAACGGCACGGACAAAAAACAGAACGAGCAGAAGAATTGCAGGATGATTCAATTTCACTTGTTTGATTTTCATTCCGATAATTCGGAATGGTGATTACCCTAATATGGATTTGTTTTACGGATGTTTGTTCAAAAGATGCAGGATGCTTGAAACGTTGCGAATAGTTATAAAAATATAGGATGTCAGATCGAAATATGCAAGTAATAATTTTTATGATACGAGAATAGTTTGATTTATAATTATAGATATAAGACGAAAAAAGAGACTGAAATATTTATACGGTTTTAGGAATAAGATCTGCATTTGATTAATTATGTAAGGTGTTCGTTAAGATGTTTGAAAAAATATTTACGTATAATTATTAAACTGAATGATAACTAAAGATGAATTATCAAGAATGAAAAAAAAAGGGGATAGTCATTTTTTTATTATGCAGAAAAGATTAATTCCCAATGGTTCACTTTCAACTTCGATTTCCTGAAATGGTAATTTTGTATCTGTACATAATTTAATTAAATCTTGTGCCGTTCTGTGAATTAGATACCAACGGCAACCTGCCTCCATACTTTTTCGAGTTGGATTTTTTGGGCTAAAGTTGCCAAAAATAATTTGTCCATCCTCTTTTAAATACCGCCAGATTCTTTTTAACAGTAACTTGGTCACCCGATCTTCAAGATAATCAAAAAGACCTGAAATCCAGATAAGATCATATTTATTGGTTGTTTTAAAATGAAATAGATTGGTACAATCCAATTTAACATTATTCTGTACTTGATTGTGACTCAACAACTTTTTTGCATATTCGATTGCTTCCGGTTCTTGATCTATGCAGTGAAAATGCAAATTGGTGCCATTTCCGGAAGCTTGATATGTTTCCAGTACATCACGACACGGTCCACAGCCAAGATTGAGAATATTCACACGACCCTTTTTTGTTTTCATTAATTCAAGACATTTTTGGATGAAATACTTTTTTCTATTTCTGACAGCTTCGGCGGCTTCATAACTTTGGAATATGCTATCAAAACGTTTTTCCAAACCTGAAGGAGCTACTTTTTTTGTGTAAATCCAGTCAATAATTAGATAGTCTCCTGGATAGCCCAGTGGTTTGTTTCGAGCTCGATGGTGTACAGGACTGATGTCAAATTGATCGAAAAGGCGATAAAATTCATCCGCCCATTTTTCACAAAAAGGTTCTTCTTGAATCATTTTGGAAATAGTATCAACTCTTTCATATAACTCATCCCTGTAAGAAATAGTGTCAAGATTATTTGAATTGGTTAAAAATTGTGCAAACTTCTTCAATTCAGATTGGATGCGGGCCATTCTGTAATATTCCCCTAAGACATTATTAAAATTACTACATAAGTGTTAATATTTTGTCATATTTGACAAAAATCAATGAATAATTTGCAAATAACATACCAATCATTAGAGGATAGATTTAAGTTGTTGATAATGTGCAGCTAATGGAATGATTAAATTGATCTTTTAATAAAAATCATAAAAGATGTTATAACTGTCCGAGACAGGTACAGATGTAATGATTATATTTTGAATGTCATTATTGATATATTATAAAAGATTGTAAATAAGGGAGGTTTGTAAAAAAATTATCTGTTTCAGAATTGGTCAGTTATCTAAAACACTGCTGATTTTTTTATGTAAAGTTTCAAAAGTATATGGTTTTTGTAAAAATGGGAAATCAGCCTGACGGATTCCCTGATGGGCAACGGTGCTGTCGATATGACCCGAAATAAAAAGGACCTTCATATTCGATTGTATTCGTTTAAGGTGCTGTGCCAGATCAATACCGGTCATATGGGGCATGATGACATCTGTCAGCAACAGGTCAATGGATCCTTTGTAATTTTCTACCTTTGTGAGAGCGGCTTGCCCTTCATTAGCTTGAATCACTTTATATCCCTGTCGTTTTAGCATACGTGCAGTCAAAGTACGAACTTCTTCTTCATCCTCAACTAAAAGAATAGTTTCTTTTCCCCTGCGCAAAGTTGGCGGTTTGATGACTTGTTTGGTAATTTCTTGTTTCTTTGGCCGTACTCTGGGGAAATATATTTTAAACGTCGTTCCCTTATTTTCCTCACTGTAAACGAGAATATCTCCACGGCTTTGCTTAATAATGCCATATACTGTCGACAGACCAAGTCCAGTACCATTTCCAGTTTCTTTGGTTGTAAAAAAAGGTTCAAAGATTTTTGTTTTGATTTCCTTACTCATACCTTTTCCTGTGTCACTCACTATAAGCATCACATATTCACCAGGTAATAAATTCACTTTTCCGATATTACAATAGGCTTTATCTAAACAGATATTTTTTGTTTCAATAATAAATTTACCACCTTCTGGCATGGCATCCCTGGCATTTACTGCGAGGTTCAGGAGAATTTGTTCAACCTGAATGGGATCAAGCAATGCATAACCCAGATTTTTTTGCGTTGTCACAATCATTTCCATGTTTTCTCTAAGTAAGCGGCGGAGTATTTTTTCTACATCAGTGATAACCATATTCAGGTTTAGATATTTCGGACTAAGGATTTGTCTGCGACTGAATGCGAGAAGTTGTTTAACAAGATCTACAGCACGGTCTCCGGCTCTTTGAATACTCTCGATATCTTCTCGAATAGGGTCTTGCTTGGGAAGTGATTGCAATAATAAATAGGAGACACCTAAAATACCTGTGAGGATATTATTAAAATCGTGGGCGATACCACCTGCAAGTTGTCCTACGACGGCTAACCTTTCTGATTGAAGAAACCATTGTGTTCTTTCTTTAACTTTTTCTTCCAAATCATCCGCGTGATTTTTTATTTTTTGATTGGCGATCTCAAGTCGTCGATTGGTTTGCCATATCTTTTTACGATTAATTAATTGAAATTGGGAACCTGCGATAGAAATGATAATTGTAGAGACCAGGAAAAAATTATTGTTGATAAATATGCCAAGTTCCGAACTTTGTAGCTGGAGCAAACCTGGGATGAAATAGAGAAGCCAAACGATTGAAAATAAAAATATACCTTCACCCAATGTTAATGGAACCATAATGCCTATTCCTAACAATGGCAGATTGATACCGGCATAATAGGGATCGCCAGGTCCCTGGTCGAGATGACACATAAAAGCGATTGATCCACAAACAATTATCGCAAGAGTGGCAGTTAGAAAATAAGGTTTATTCTCTCCCAGTTCAGTTTTAGATAGGAAGTATATTATAATGGCAATGATTGTGGTAATAAGACGAATAAATCCCAATGTCCAGAACATGTGAGATTTAAATATCAGGTCGAGCCAGGCAAAAAGAGGAATCAGTATAGCACATAAAAGGGCACCCAATGTGACAGCCCTGTTTATGATCCTTTTTCTTTCAGTTTCAAATTGAACATGCAGTTCTGAATTATTTGGTTTCTTAAAAAAATTCATTTGGTATGAGGTCCCGAAAATAATCCGCGATTCCTGTTTCTTTTTTTAATAACTGATATTTCTCAGTTGTAATAATCTGGTATTGATCTTGTTATCTTGATAGACATCCGGTCCATTTCAACAATATCATTCAATGTTCGAACGAGAATCCCAATTTTTGAATTCATAGCTTCTTTGTTCCATCTGTTAAGATTTTTTACTGTGTAACAGCAGAAGAGGATTTGTCTGCCGTTTTCATGACGATTCCAGAGTTTTACAGATGTTGCGCCCCAGTCCTGTAAAATTGGCCAGAATGCTTGAAGCCAATTCATGAAATCTGATTTTTGTTTGTCGGTCCTCAGTACATTCTTGTAGGTGACATAATGCATTATTTTATTTCTTTTTTAATGAGTCTGTCAAATATTTATAGATAATTCCCATTGCAATATGAAAAATAGTCTTTCATTTTGTAAACATAAATGTCGATTGCGTCACATTTGCATTTCTATAAATGTACAAACGTAAGGTATTGATATTCAATATATTAGTTCTTTGATTATTCCTTCCTGAATGTGATTATTAATGATGTTGTATTAATCCAATGCAATCGGTGTACCGTTTTTTAATAAAGCTGTTTTTAACAGGTCCGAGGCTCGTCTTTGTTTAGATAACGGATTATAAAAAATCCAGATGAGAGAAAGTGAGATCGCGGACTATAACGTTCACTGATATGCCACTTCGGATAGAATAATCAAAGTGGTCGATTCTCATCCCGATAGTTCGGAACGGTGGACTGCCTTTAATGGATTTGTTTTACGAAGATTTTTCTGAAAATACAAGGCGCTTGAAACGTTGCGAATAATTATTAAAATGTTGGATGTCAGATCGAAATAGGCAAGTACTAAATTATTTTTGTGAGAATGAGAAAATATAAGATTATTAATTTGTTAATTTGTTAATTGCTCTGTCAAGTCAAATGCAGATCTGTTTTTCATCCAAAAAACAATTTAGTCTGAAAGGATATAAAATCAAGTGTTTTCTTCTAATTAAAAATCCCCATGCACGAAATTGTACACGGGGATTTTTGTAAAGCCGATGGATATTAATTCGAATTACTTCTCTATCCGAACAAATTCAATTCTTCGATTCAGGGATCTCCCTGCCGGGGTTTGATTGGACCCAATCGGATTGGCTTCACCGTATCCGATTGCTTTCAGCCTGCCAAATGCGATTCCTTTATTGACCAGATAGGTTTTGACCGCATCTGAACGTTTTTGAGACAGGTTGAGATTGGAAGCCGCATTTCCGATGCTGTCAGTGTATCCTCTGATCTCAAGCCGTATCTCCGGATTGCTTTTCAGTGTATTGTAGATTTCGATTAAAATCGATTCCGCTTCTTTGGGGATGGTGTATTGACCGGATGCAAATGTAATTTCTTCGAATATATTTTTTTGTCCTGGAATGAATTTCACGGATACTGGTTTTTCATCTGGACAGCCATCCTCGTCCTGATAGCCGTTGAAGGTTTCAGGCGAGTCGGGACATTTGTCGAGGGAATCGATAATGCCGTCGTTGTCGTTATCCAGATCAGGGGCACCATCATCATCCTGAAATCCGTCAAAGTCTTCTTTGTCATTCGGTGCTTTGTCTCTTGAGTCGGGGATACCGTCTTCGTCATTGTCCAAATCGGGAGCGCCGTCATCATCTTGAAAACCATCGATATCTTCCGGCAGATCAGGCGCTTTGTCCCTCACATCCGGTATGCCGTCATTATCATTATCATAATCCGGTGATCCATCTTCGTCCTGAAATCCGTCCAGGTCCTCAGGGATAAGGGGCTCGAAATCGTACTTATCTTCAATACCATCGTTATCTGAATCTTTATATCCGCCCATACGTTTGCTTAATATAAAACGAATTTCGAAGATTCCATTATTTGCATCACCGACGCCAATATTATCCAAACCCTGACTGAGCAAACGGGTATAACGGATACTGGCATCAATATCGAATGTTTCTGATAAAGGTAAAATTGCACCGAAAAAACCGGCTCCTGAAAGATTGGATTGGTTTCCGTGAACCGATTCACCTGATTTGGGAATGGGGAACCATGTATCGTCTCCAGAGATATTCCGTAAATCCCAGTGGGTCATTCCTATCCCGGCTCCAACATAATAATTCGTTTTCTGCTTGGGATTTAAAAAATAACGGAGGTTGAAATTCCATGGGTAAATGTAGGTTCGATAGGGAGCATTGGGAGCAACCTGGAAATGGGAATTTTCTGCGCGGGGGCGGACCCATCCCAGTCCCGCAGCGAATTCACCTGTCCATCTCTCTGAAAAAGCATATTGGAATGATAATCCCGCCATCGGATTAATGATACTGGCATCGATCTTGCCTCCGAGGAGTTTAATGCCACTGATATAAGGTCCTACACCAAATTGACCCGTATATTGGGTTGCATAAGATAGAGTCGCCATGATGCTTAAAATAAATGCGTATTTCTTAAAATTTTTCATGACTCCCTCCTGTTCAAATACTCACCAAGAGCAAATATACTTACTTTTATCTGTTTGTTCAAGTAAATTTCTTGTTTCTTTGATTTTAAAATATTCAGAAAAAAACCCCCGATAGGGTCTCATCATCTTTCCCATCGGGGGGCGCCTTAGGGGGAATTTTGAAAATTTCGAGATCCTTTTGGGTGATCTCGCAATTATACTATACAAATAATATGCCAAAGAAAGTGGGTCTTGATTTGAATCGATTTTTAGGATTCGGACAATGATTGGTAATTGGAAATTATTGTAATCCGATGATTTTTAAAGAAAAATAAATTTATAACTCATTGATAATCAGATAAATATAAAGCAGATTAATATAACGAAGACAGATCGGTAAAATTAATTATTTTACCGATCTGTTAAAATCAGATGATGATCCTTTTTTTCGGTATTTGTTAAAGATATAAGAAAAGTGTCTCACTGTAATAAAGGTGTCGCATTGTGAGACACTATTTTTTCCCCAAATGAATGTCGCCGTTTCCTGTTTCCAGAATGATGGATTCGCCTCCGCCGTTGAGTTTGCCAGTGGCCTCAACAAAGCTGTTCCCGAATTTTTTCAAAGTTGAAATAATTAAAGAAAAATCAGAACTGATTTCGAAGTCCTCGGAAACCCTGGCCTGAATCGTTGCGCATATACTTCCCGGAATGGAAAGTTGGATATCTCCATTCCCTGTTTGGATTTTTATCGGAAAACCTTTCTCGTCTTTGATTACAGCCATATCCACAAAAACATCTCCGGAACCGGTGGCAGCATTGAGCCCGCCATTCAAATTGTTTATAACGATGTCTCCTGATCCGGTTTCAATATTGGTATCGCCTTTGATGTCGTCCCCATTTACATCTCCACCACCTGTTTGCAGTCTGCAATTGCTATTTACACTTTTTAAAGAGATATCGCCGCCTCCCGTTGTAACGGTAACTGTTCCGCCGGATTTTGATATTTCAATATCTCCGCCGCCTGTTTTAACATCCACATTTCCTTGAGATTCCTGAATCGTGATGTCTCCGCCTCCTGTTTGTACTCTGACATCCAATTGGGTTTCCGACACGGAGACATCTCCGCCGCCGGTTGTCACATCCACCGGACCTTTTGCCGATATAATCTCAATATCTCCACCGCCTGTTATAACGTTTACATCCCGCAGTGCTTTATTGATGAGGATATCGCCTCCGCCCGTTTTTACATTGATTGTACCCCCGGTTTCGGTAATTTCCACATCTCCTCCGCCGGTATTGGCCTCGATATTGCCCCTAAGGTTTTCAATTTCAAGATCTCCGCCTTCTGTTTCGATGCTGCAATTAAACTCTTTTGGTAACCAGATTTCGAAACGGCTCTGCATCCATTTTCGATTGAATCCTGCGCCGCCTATATAAATGGATTCTCCTTTTTGCTGATAGTTGTTTTTCGCTGTTTCCATGGCGGCTTCCGCTTCATTTTTGGAAAAGATATCCATTCTTTTGATTTCGTGGACTTTTACCTGAAGTTTATCCCACGTGTGAATAGTAATATCTCCGTAAACATCCTTAATGATGAGCTGTCCGTCCTTATGGACATCAAATGATTTTGTGATTTGCCCTGTCCAGTATTTCCCATCTTTTTTAATTTCGTCTGCATTTATCGGACAATTTAAATAGATACAGACAAGAAAGAATGTCAGAGTGAATGTTCGATTACGCATGATTTTTGTCTCCTTTTATTTTAATCTCGGATTATAGATCACGGCTGACTGGAATTCGGTTCGGATTTTCATTTTTAGATAGCAGTGCTTGAATGAATTGTTCTTTGCTTGCCTGGTTCCGAAGTACGGATTCGATCCCCGGATCCTGGGTTTGGGCCAGCATTTTCGCCGCTTCGAACCGGATTCCCGAATTTGTGTCTTTTAGTAAAACATAGATAAAAATATTTTTTATCTTTTCGTTTATGGGCAAATTTTTTAAAATACGAATCGCTTTTAAACGGACACCTGGATTTTGATCGTTTCGCAGAGCATGAATGAGTGCTTCCTGTACCGGCTTTTGATTCGATTCATCTTTCAATAAACCGATACTTCTTAGTCTGATGTTGTCTTTTGGTGCGTTCATCATTACATAGGAGAGTGCCGTTTGGATTTCAGGATTTTTAATATTTCCGCGAAGGATCTTTCTTTCCTGTGTGCGATACTGAATTTCCACTTCGCCTGTTTGGTGGACTGAAGGAGTGATTTGGATGTTTTCGATGGCCGAACCGGTCTGAAGAGCCCGAATCATTTCTTTACTGGCAGTAGAACGTGCCGTTTCCGAAAGGAACAGGAATCTTCCCAGCGTGAGACCAATGATAAAAAAGAAAGCGGCCGTTGCGATCTGAACTCTTGGAGTCGGGATGAAAATGTGATCGAAAAACTTTTTCCAAAAGGGTGCGGAATCTGATGAATGAATTTGATTTCTCATTGTTTTTTTCAATTCGCTCCGGCACCGGTTCAGAAGGATCTCTGTAGGTTCGGGTTTGGGGTGTTGTTTCAAAAGTTGAATAAAATGTTCTTCGCTGTCTAACAGAAACCGGCATTCAGCGCACTCTTTGAGATGGGACCGAATCCTGTTTGCACTTTTTACTGAAAGTTCATCCATACAATAGAGGAGGAGTTCTTTTTTTTGAATATGTTGCTTTTTCATCAAATGACTCATTTCCTAATAGTTATTATTGTATCTGGCCAGTGCCTGCCGCATTTTTTGTGTACTGCGAAAAAGATGGTTTTTTACTGTGCCTGTTGAACATCCAACTATCCTGGCAATATCACTCAGTTTGAAATCTTCATTGAATCTAAGGATGAAAACCACTCTTTGCATCATGGATAGTTTTTCCAGCGTCTTGGATATTTGTTCACTGATTTCATTATTAATAGCCCGGGTGTCCGGCCTCGATGTCGGATCGGAAGGATATTGCCAATACTTTTCATCATCTTGAAAATGATCGATGGAGATGTGTTTGTGCCGGGATTTTTGCTTTCGATAGTTGAGAGCACAATTAACAACAATGCGGTAAAGCCAGGTTGAAAACCTGCTTTCAAATCTGAAACTATCCAATTTTTGATAAACGCGTAACATTACTTCCTGATAAATATCCTCTGCATCAAAAGTGTTCCCTGTCAATTGATATGCCATCGACAGGACTTGATGATCGTACTGCTGAATCAGTTTCTCGAATGCCAGATGGTCATTCTTTTGAGCCTGCAGAACGAGTTCTTTTTCTTTAAAGTCTTCAGTCATTCTTTCTGTCTTTACTCTATTTGACCATTTCATTAATCAAAACGTTTACATAAAAGATAAATATTTTTGATTAAGTAACAAAGAGATAATTGGAGGAGGAAAAAAATACCCGGGTATTTCGAAACAGCTGGATAAATATTCAATCAAACAGGCTGAATGTTATAATTTTTGGCTGTTTTTATTCCGGTGTAATTTTTGCAGCTTTGAATTTCGGAATTTATTTGGAAAATATTATTTCAAAATTGAAAATAATGCTATTTTTTATTTCAAAAATGAGGTGAGGGAGTATGATCGGCTATATCGTTTTAGCGTTCTTTTTTGGTGGCTTGTTCGGTATGCTGGGAATGGCAATATTTGCGTACGGGCCGCGGATGTCGTTGATCCAGGAAAATTATATACTCAAAGAGAGGGTAGAATTCCTCGAAAAGGAAACGGAAAAAAAGTACAAAACTGTCAAAGACCCCAGGGTGAAAGTACACAGTCTAGTAAATTAACAGTACAGATTATTTAATTGTTTTTATTAATACCTCGGCTTGTAAGTACCGGGGTATTTTTTATTGTAATGGAGCATCGGTTTTAAGATAATATTTTTATGAAATTCTATTGAATGTTAAATTTACTTGATTTGTTATTTATTCTTTTTTATATTTAGTACCCAATGGTGGGTATAGCTCAGTTGGTTAGAGCGTCAGGTTGTGGCCCTGAAGGCCGAGGGTTCAAATCCCTCTACTCACCCAAACTGTGGCAGATGGCATTCGTTCTTTGCATTTTGAATTTTTATATTTGATAGTTCGTTTTTCTATGTCCCCATCGTCTAGTGGTTAGGACTCAGGATTTTCATTCCTGCAACAGGGGTTCGACTCCCCTTGGGGACGCATTAAAAAAGCCCGTTCTGAAATTTTCGGAACGGGCTTTTTTGTTGGATGAACGAGTTTTTCTCTATCCTTGAGTAACCATAATTTATATTGTAGTCGTACTTGATCCAAGGCCTTTTTGTTTATTATCAATTTAATTGTTCCAAATTGATGAAATCGGTTATCAATATTTTTATTGATTTTAATTGTTTTTCTTATATATTGTTGCTGTTACTTTCCGAGTTATATTTTCATTATTTCGCAAACATACACGACACATATAGTGAGATAGTTTTAGACATCTGCCCAGTACCACATCTTCCTCCGATGCATGCGTGAGTGGTTCCTTTCACTATTGTAATTATAAAATCTAATTTGTCCTGTGATCTTGTTCTATATAAAAATCGAATATTAATGGTTCTCTTAAATCCTGCAACTTTACTACAATGGCTATTATTGAAAAAGTAAACCTCCAATAATCAGGAGGCACAAGACTATGGATCTTAAATAGGCAGTTGATAAATTTAAAAACAGTCTATTATTTCTCAATAGCGTATAGAAATATGTATGTTTACTCTGATCAGGGGGTTGCTAAAATGTTTGGTATTTTTATTATAACCTTGCTTTATTTATCAATTCTCAATCTTTGACCACAATAACACAAATGAATATGAATGGTTCTACTATTAAAAGAGTGATATACATTGTATTCAGTCTCAGTCTATTGGTGTTTGGATTAACAGGCGTATATCGACAAACTTATCGAGCATGTCTTTCCTTTGACTGGAAGCAAAAAGAGGATCGTATTTATGTGCAAAAAATTATTAAAAATATTCAAAATGAGGATGCTCTTATCCAAAAAGAAGATGTGATTCTTGAATTCAATCATCAAGTATTAAAGAATGGATTAACAATTGATCAATTTGTTAGAAGTCATAAACCGGGAGAGTCCTTTTCACTAAAAGTGCAAAGAAATGCAAAACAGATTGATCTTACATCAACTCTTATACCGAAATATAGTTTAAGATTGATTATAGTTAATCTTTTATCAGGAATTATGTTTTGGATAACTGCATTTTTTGTCATACTCAAAAAGCCAGATGATCATGCTGCAAAAATCTTCTATTGGATAGGAATCACAGTATCACTCTCGATGTTTTTATTTTACGAAGGATACTCTTATAATGGAATCCTTTTAGAATATCTATATTCTATTCTTTTCTTTATTGTCTATTCATTCATGCCGCCTTTGATACTCTATTTCTGCTTGGTATTTCCTCAGAAAAAGGAAATTATTAAAAAGGTGCCGCTCTTTCGTTTATTTATATTTGTTCCCGCAGTCATATTTATTGTTTTATTGGCAACCAGTTATATCCCATCAATGATATTCAATTCGCTCTCTCATTTTAAACGGTTCTGGTTATACAATAATGCACTAAAACTCTATTTTATTGGATATCTACTCTTGGGTATTTTCTTTCTTATCCAGTCTTATTTTTCTGCGAAAACCAAGGAAAGTAGAAACAAAATCCAATGGATTCTCTGGGGACTCAGCTTTGGTATCGCACCTTATCTGTTTCTATGGCTGCTTCCTCAGGGCCTGGGTTTTTCACCGATTCTTGCTGAGGAATTTAATTATTTCTTTCTTCTCATCGTCCCTGTTGCTATCGGATTTTCGATTGTAAAATATCATGCAATGGATATTGAAATTGTCATTAATCGCAGTCTGGTTTATACTTTGGTGACAGGTATCATCATTATCTTCTATTTAGGACTTGTTGGACTGATAGGTCATTTTATACAAACTCTAAGCCGACAGTATAACCATTTTCTTACGATTATCTTTACACTTATAGCCGCTATCATGTTTTCACCATTAAAACAGCATGTACAGACTTTTGTGGATAAAACGTTTTACCGTGTAAAATATAATTTCAGATTAGCAATCAAAGATTTTAGCAAGGCAGTCACATCAGCTCATGATCAGGATACGTTAATCAAACTTTTACTTAATAAAATCCTTGCTGCTATTCCAATAAAGAAAATAGCAGTTTTATTACCTGATTCAATGAATAAACTGTTCATAATGCGACATGGCCATGGTTTTTTGCAACAGGAAAAATCAATACTGCAAATAGATTATAATGACAAGATTGTAAAAAAAATAAAAAGAGGACATATTCCAATAATTGAAATGGGTAGATCAAGATATGCAAATGTAATTGAAGAATCACTGCAAGGAATATTTAAAGGACATGAAATAGAAATGATTCTTCCTGTCTTTTTGGAAAAATCACTCGTTGGATTGCTTTTAATGGGTCAAAAATTGTCAGAAGCCAAGTACGACGACAATGATATAGGGTTGCTCATTCCCATGGCGGAAGAGTGCTTTATGGCATTGGAACGCCTCAAATATCAAAAATCCATGATGTTGGAACGGACAGAAAAAGAGAAGCACGAAGAGATCAGCAGACTGAAATCTGAATTTATTTCTCACGTATCCCATGAATTGCGTACTCCTTTAACAGCCATGTGTTGGTCTGTGGATAACCTCCTGGATGGCATACCAGAGAAGTCGACTCCTAAGATCATGGAATATTTAAAAAATGTTTCTGAGAATATTCGCTACTTAAGATATATGATTGAGAATTTGTTGGATGTGGCAAAAATTGAAGCAGGAAGAACAGAACTACATAAACAAAAACTGAACAGTATGCGTGAAATTGAAAAAGTTGTCAATTTTTTAAATCCCATAGCCACTAAAAAGAAAATCAAGATGAATACCTCGTTAAAAAAATCTTTGTATGTTCTTGCTGATCAAGATTATTTACAGGCCATATTAATAAATCTAATTGATAATGCCATTAAGTATTCATATGAAGGGTGTGTCATTAAAATCTTCTCGAATCAATTAAGAATGAATAACAGAAAGCAAATGGCGGCTATTTCTATTCAGGATTCAGGTGAAGGAATTCCAGAAGAAAAGCTGAAAACCATTTTTGAACGATTCGAAAGGGTAAAGAAGGAAAAAGCTGAAAGGCAAAAAGGAGTTGGATTGGGACTGCACATTGTTAAGAAATTGGTCGAGTTACACGAAGGAGAGGTTCAGGTAGAGAGTCAATTGAATAAAGGGAGTACATTTACATTCACACTACCCATAGGGTAAATATAACTATTTTTAGAGTTAAAATAGCGAGAGTGAAGAAATGAAGAATAATAAAATACTCATTATTGATGATGAACCAAATATCAGAAGTGTCCTAAAAGATCGATTGGAAGCCAATGGTTATCAAGTTATTCAGGCCCCGGATGGAAAAGAAGGATTGAAGTTGACAGAGTCAACAGAGCCGGATCTCATTTTACTTGATTTACAGATGCCAAAGATGGATGGTATCGAAGTACTTGACCGTTTAAAAAAGAAGTTTCCTGAAATCATTGTGATTGTTTTGACGGGGCATGGGTCCATCGGATTGGCAGTTGAGGCCATGAAGCTGGGAGCTTTTAATTTTATTACCAAACCATGCCAATCCGATCATATCATAGTGGCCATTCAAAAGGCTTTGGATAAAAAGGGATTGATAGAACAGAATCGATACCTGCGAGAGGAACTGGATAGTCAGTATAAAATGGTGATTGGTGAAAGTATCGAAATGCAAAACATTATGGAAATAGTTCGCCAAGCTGCCAATACTAAAACGACAATTTTAATTTTCGGAGAGAGCGGAACAGGTAAACAACTATTGTCGAGAGCAATACATAACATAAGTGATCGAAAGGACCGGCCATTTGTTCAGGTGAATTGTACGACCTTATCCGAACAACTTTTGGAATCCGATCTTTTCGGCCATGAAAAAGGGGCATTTACTGGGGCGATTAGACAAAAAAAAGGACGTTTTGAATTGGCTGATCAAGGGACTTTATTTCTGGATGAAATTGGGGATCTGTCACCTGCCATTCAGGCCAGATTACTGCATGTGCTTGAGTATGGCGAATTCCAGCGTGTCGGAAGTGTTGATACACTCAAAGCGAATGTTCGGGTCATTGCGGCAACCCATCGTGATTTGAAAAAGGAAGTCAAAGAAGGGCGATTTCGAGAGGATCTGTATTTTCGGCTTAATGTGATGGTGATACAACTCCCCCCGTTGAGATCGAGAGTACAGGATATCCCCACATTGGTTGAGCATTTTATCCAAAAACATTGCCTGATTATGAATAAAAATATAAAAACAATATCACTGAAAGTACTCGAACGACTCAAACAATATTCATGGCCGGGAAATATCCGCGAACTGGAAAATGCGATCGAGCGGGCTGTTGTGCTGGCAACAGGAAAAGAACTCGAAATGGATCATTTCCAATCTTTGTTTGAAAAAACTTCCGAAGAAGAGATTCAAATTGGAAAACCATTGGAAGAGGCGATATTAAATTTTAAAAAGCAGTTCATTAAAAAAACTTTAGACCACACTCAGAATAACCAAACCAAAGCAGCGGAGTTGCTTCAGATCCAGAGAACGTATTTAAATCGTTTGATCAAGGAATTGGATATTAAAAGCTAGATAATTTGCTTATTATTTAAAATCCATGAATTGTTCTTTG
>CAZTZL010000055.1:0-17575 GCA_964617625.1 uncultured bacterium | reverse complement strand
TAAAACATGTAATGAAAAAAATTAAGTTTTTCATAAAATTATTTCCTACACCTAACCTAAGTTTATCGACCCTATATGCATTTTTTAAAAGCATATAGATATAGAAATCCGGTATCTATTTATAGAGACTTGTATCTATACTTAGATGTCTATATACATGGTATATGCATTTATAACGGGCCGTTTTTTACAATTCTGTCTTCCAGGTCAAGTTCAAACACGGTTGGAAGTTTGAGTTCCCAAACTTTGTGAACAGGATTCCATTTGCCGCCTGCCATTTTAACGGTATTCCGCAATTCAACTTCCCGAATATGAATTTGAAGACCCACTTTTTTGTCCGGCACAATGCCCTGATAGCTATCCGGTTTCCAGTATTGCTTATCCACAATAATTTCCGCTGTTTTCAGCCGTCTTTTTGCAATAGGATCATAACGGTATCTGACACAAACCAGATCGGATCCATATTCTTGTTTGATTGACTTTGTGCCTCGTTGCCCAGGCTTGAGGACCAGGCGGACTGAACCATTGTTTTGAATGTCTTGTTTATCAAGATTCATATACTGTCTCCATTTTTTTATCAATGATGACAGTCAGGATGTTCGTGCTGTGAAGTATGGTGCCGCGCAGGTGTAAATCGAATAACTGTAATTTAAAAATATGTAACGAAAAAGCAAATCATTTCGTGATTAAATAGATATTTAATGATAAATTATTTTTCATTGCCGTTAAATATATCTTGACAATCACTGAAATTCTGCTTATAATAAACCCGACAATTTGTTTCCCTTTAATTCGATCCAGCGAGGTCGCCAAGGGATAGAAAGAGAACCTATCTGCTTCCCTGTGAATACGCTGGGAAGTTTTTTTTTGCAAAAATGTGAAAGACGGCCTATGAAAATAAAAAGCGAATTGATGGACGAGTCCAGCATCGACCGGAGCCTGCGCAGACTGACTCATGAAATCATCGAAAAAAACCGTGGTACGCAGGATCTTGTCATCGTGGGCATCCGGAACCGCGGCGACGCTCTGGCGCACAGGATCATTAAATCGATTGAAAAAATAGAAAATGTCGATGTGCCGTTAGGCGTGCTCGATATCACGCTCTACCGGGATGATTTCGAATGCCTCACGGATCATCCGGTGGTGCAATCCACGGAAATCGAAACGGACATTACAGGTAAACGGATCATTCTTGTGGATGACGTGCTCTATACGGGACGCACGATTCGCGCAGCTCTCGATGCATTGATTGATTTCGGCAGGCCCGCGGTGATTCAACTCGCCGTGCTTGTGGACCGCGGGCACCGGGAACTTCCGATTAAGGCCGATTATGTCGGAAAGAATGTGCCGACGGCTTTAAACGAGCAGGTTGTGGTCAAATTGAAAGAAGTGGATGGGGAAGACAAGGTACTTTTGGTTGAGTTATAATATCGAAAAAGTTTATAAATGTCGAAAATGAGTACTCTCTATAAAATTGATGAGATTGTCCGCCAAAAAGATCAGCGGATTTTTAACTTCTTCCGCCAAGGCGGAATCGCAACAACAGCACTTTTTTAAACTGGGCCAATAGATCATTTTACTGAGGTAAATTATGCAGCTCAAGAGCCATCATTTATTGGGATTGGAAGGTGTGAGCAGAGATGAAATCACACTGATTCTGGATACGGCATTTACCCTCAGAGAGATTCTGGACCGTCCCATTCCAAAGGTGCCGACATTACGCGGAAAGACCGTCGCCAATCTATTTTACGAACCTTCCACCCGTACACGTTTCTCGTTTGAACTGGCTGAGAAACGGCTTTCAGCGGACTCGATCAATTTCTCCTCGGCCACATCAAGTACAAAGAAAGGGGAGACACTCAAAGATACACTGCGCAATATCGAAGCCATGAGGATCGATTTCGTTGTGATCCGTCATGCTTCAGCGGGGACGCCCCATTTTTTAGCACAGTATCTCGATTCCTCCATCATTAACGCCGGAGACGGTGCGCATGAACATCCGACGCAGGGTCTTTTGGACATGATGACTCTCAGGGAAAAATTTGGTAAATTGGAAGGGTTGAACGTCGTTATTGTCGGCGATATCGAACACAGCCGGGTGGCCAGGTCCAATATTCACGGACTGCTGGCGATGGGCGCCAGAGTTGGCATCTGCGGCCCTGCCACATTGATTCCCCGGGAAATCGAAAAGATGGGTGTGACTGTTTATCCTCACATTGAGGATGCGGTTGCCGAAGCGGACGTTTTGAATGTTCTCCGAATTCAACTAGAACGCCAGAAGAGCGGTCTGTTTCCATCGCTCCGGGAGTATCGCGCTCTTTTCGGAATCACGCGGGAACGGCTGGATCGGCGAGGAAGAGATATCACGATCATGCATCCGGGGCCGATGAACAGGGGTATCGAAATCGACAGTGAGGTAGCAGACGGAGACTATTCGGTGATTCTGCATCAGGTGACCAACGGTGTTGCCGTAAGGATGGCTGTGCTCTATCTTCTGGCCGGAGGCAAATCAAAACTGGAAGGGGAAGACAATGGCTAAAACCGAACCGATGAAAATCGGAAAACTGCTCCTCAAGGGTGGGCGGATTTTGGATCCGTCAAGCAGGATTGATACGGTCACAGATATTTTATTAGACAAGGGAAAAATTCAAAAAATCGGTTCTGTGGACGCCAAATCTTTCAGCGGGAAAGTAATCGATTGTAAAAATAAATTTATTGTCCCGGGTCTGATCGATATGCATGTTCATCTGCGCGAACCAGGAAGGGAAGATACAGAGACCATTGATTCCGGATGTCAGGCGGCCATGGCCGGAGGATTTACAGCCGTCTGCTGTATGCCTAATACGGAACCGCCGATTGATTGCAGGGGACAGGTCGAATTCATCAAGGAACGTGCGGAAGGTCTGATTGTGGATGTCCACCCAATTGCAGCCGTAACTGTGGGACGAAAAGGGGAGCAGCTTACCGAGATGGGAGAGCTGGTCGAAGCAGGTTCGGTTGGTTTTTCTGATGACGGGACACACATCAAACAAAGCGGAATATTACGAAGAGCGCTGGAATATGCAAAGATGTTCGGACGCCCGATTATTGACCATTGTGAAGATCCCTCTCTTTCAGAAGGTGGAGTTATGAACGAAGGATTCACTTCCACGGTTCTCGGACTGCCGGGGATTCCTTCGATCAGCGAGGAAATTGATATCGCAAGGGATCTGCTGATGGCGCAATTTACGGGTGGATCGGTTCATATTGCACATGTGTCAACCAAACGTTCCGTTCAACTGATTCGGGAAGCCAAATCGCGAGGTGTATCGGTTACGGCTGAAACGTGTCCCCACTATCTGCTGCTGACTGACGAAGCTGTCCGTACATTCGATACGAATACGAAAATGAAGCCGCCGTTGAGAGATAAATCTGATCAGGATGCCCTGATCGAGGGAATCAAGGACGGAACGGTCGATGTAATCGCTTCTGATCATGCACCGCATGCGGTCGAAGAAAAAGATACGGAGTATGATGCGGCTGCATTCGGAATCATCGGATTGGAGACAATTGCCGGGTTGATGCTGAGTCATTTTGTAAACAAAGGTATTTTAACGATCGAGCAACTGATTGAAACGATGACAGTAAATCCCAGAAAAATTTTGGGACTGCCATCCTGTGCTATCAAAGAAGGAGAAAACGCAAATTTAACTTTTATTGATCTCGATAGCGAATGGAAAGTGGATAAAAATCATTTTCTATCAAAATCACGAAATACACCTTTTGATGGATGGGAACTCAAAGGAAAAGCGATCGGCATTGTAAATAAAAGTCAATTGTATATATCGGAATAATTTATCACCATTTAGAGGAGGGAGTAAGATGCAAGTACCTAAAGAAGCATTTTTAACCAGAGGAGTTGGAAGAGACAAAGAAAAACTTCAGAGCTTTGAAATGGCGTTGCGAAATGCAGGCATCGCTCATTTGAATCTGGTTCGTGTATCGAGTATCTTCCCTCCACATTGCAAATTGCTTTCAAAAACAGCAGGATTGAAAAAGCTTTCGGCGGGAGGGATTACTTATTGTGTAATGAGCGACAACGCGACCAATGAACCCCATCGGCTCCTTGCTGCGTCCGTGGGGCTGGCCGTCCCCAAGGACAGGGACAATTACGGATATCTGTCAGAGCATCATAGTTATGGACAGAATGATAAAACAGCCGGCGATTATGCTGAAGATCTTGCAGCGAGTATGCTTGCCACTATTCTTGGAGTTCCTTTCGATCCGAATATCAGTTACGATGAAAAAAAGGAAATTTGGAGGATCAGCGGTGAGATCGTTGTCAGCAGAAATGTCACGCAGAGCGCCATAGGCGACAAAACCGGACTCTGGACAACCGTTGTCGCTGCGGCTGTTTTCATTTGATACTCATTAATAACTGAACTTTCGAAAATTTTTAAGATGAAAAATATCAAATTTCAAAATACAAATATCAATAAGTACCAAAACACAAATCAAAAACAAAAAGTGATATGAACAGCTGTTGTAAAATGCTCTTGATCTCCAAGTCTTATCATGAATTGTGATGCATATCCATGTCAAAGGCCAGAATTGTCGGTGTTTATAAATATTTTAGAAAATTGGTAATTGGGTTTTATATGAATTTTGCGATTTGCCATTTGGAATTTTTATCAAAGCGCAAGTTATAATCTGGATCGTTTTTTTGGAGGACATTTTGGCGAAATCAAAATATTTGCACAAACCTGTGGATCCTTTTCAAATCATCGGAAATGATCCAATATCCCATATTCTTGATCGGATGGGAAGCATTTCGTTTCAGGGAAGAAATCTGTCCAATGCCTTTCAAATCTGGAAAGAGATGCTGAAAGATCAGACGACCATATTTATGGGACTGGCAGGAGCCATGGTGCCAGCAGGTATGAGGCGTATTCTCGTCTATCTCATTGAAAACCGGCTTATCGACTGTCTGGTTTCCACGGGAGCGAATCTTTTTCATGATATGCACGAAACGCTTGGCAAATATCACTGGATCGGCACATCCCATATCAGTGATGAAATATTGAAAGATGAAGGCATCGACCGTATTTTTGACACCTTTGCAGTTGAGGAAGAGTTTTATCAGGCGGACAAGTTTGTCGGTCAATTTTCAGAAACACTCGATCTTTCAAGAGCTTACACCACGCGTGAATTTCTATTTCATTTGGGGAAACATTTGTCGGAAATTGGAAAAGAAAAAGGGATTTTGAGCGCCGCTGCAGAGAACGGCGTTCCGATCTATTGTCCGGCAATCGGAGATTCTTCGATTGGTATCGGGCTGGCTATCCACGGAAAAAAGAGTCGACATTCTTTTCAGTTCGACACTGTCAAAGACGTCATCGAGACAGCGAATATCGTCATCAACGCAAAACAAACCGGTGTTATTTACGTGGGAGGCGGTACGCCGAAAAATTTTATACAGCAGACGGAGGTCACAGCCGGATATCTGAAAGGTGATGTGGACGGCCACAAATACGCCGTTCAATTTACAGCGGATGCGCCGCACTGGGGCGGGCTGTCCGGATGTACATTTGAAGAAGCGCAGTCCTGGGGAAAAATTCAAAAACAGGCCCGAATGGTCTCGGTTTATGTGGATTCAACGATTGCGCTTCCACTTGTCGTTACGGCACTTGAAGAAGAAAAATCAATCTGGAAAGATCGGAAGGTTCCCTCATTTCAATATTTGAATGACTCATTATAGGCCGGATATTGAAAACACTGAATTATTCAAACAATTTTCTCGGAATCAAAGAAAACTGCTCCTGGCAGGAGGCTCAGGTGGTTGTTCTTCCAGTTCCTCTGGAATTGACGACGACTTATATGAAAGGAACGGCCAAGGGCCCCAGGGCGCTTCTTAAAGCTTCTCATCAAGTGGAACTGTATGATGATGAACTTCATGCCGAAACCTACAGAAAAGGGATTGCTACTTTACCGCCTGTAAAAATGAACATAAGAGATGCAGGTGCGGCTCTGCACAGGATCGAAAAAGAGGTCACCGGAATTCTGAATGAGAAGGAAAAACTGATACTGATCGGAGGAGAGCATACCGTTACTGTGGGTGCGGTTCGAGCATGTAAAAAAAAATTTCCCACTCTTTCCATACTGCATCTGGATGCCCATGCCGATTTGAGGGAATCGTATGAAGGGTCCTCTTATAACCACGCCTGTGTCATGTATAGAATCAAAACGATCTGTCCTTTCGTCAGTGTGGGTATAAGGAGTTTGTGTGTTGAAGAGGCCGAACTGATAAGATCCGAATCCATAACTGTATTTGATATTCATACGATACGCAAAAATCCGAACTGGATAAAAGATTCGATTACGCGTTTGGGAGAACACATTTATATCACATTGGATCTGGATGTATTGGATCCCTCTGTTATGCCTTCGGTCGGAACCCCGGAACCGGGTGGCTTGCTATGGTTTGAGCTGATCGGATACTTAAAAGAAGTATTCAAACATAAACATGTCGTTGGTTTTGATCTGGTCGAACTTTCTGCGAAATCCGAGAAGGATTACGGAGCATTTACGGCCGCAAAATTGTTATACAGAATGATTGGATACTGGTTTCAGGCAAAATAAACGTCTTGACAATAAATTTAAGATTCATTATATTTTAAGTCGCTGTAAAATGACAAGGAGGATAGCACTCGAGTGAAAACGATCGTACCAAAGATTACAGATATTCAGCACAACTGGTATCTCATTGATGCACAGAATGTTGTTCTGGGGCGGTTGGCAAGTCAAATTGCTACATTGCTGCGCGGGAAACATAAACCCATGTATACTCCTCATCTCGATGTTGGAGATCATGTGGTTGTTGTCAATGCGAGTCAACTCAAGTTGACAGGCCGAAAGACTTCATTAAAACAGTATACATCCTATACGGGCTATCCCGGTGGATTGCGTGTCAAAAAAGTCGATACAATTCTGAAGAGCAGTCCTGATAAGGTGTTGTATCATGCTGTGAAAGGCATGCTGCCAAAAAATCGATTGGGCCGGAAAATGATAAAAAAACTTCGTATCTATCCCGGTCCTGATCATCAACAACTTGCGCAGAAACCGGAAGTTCTGCCAAATCATCTGAGGAGGATATGAAAGGAACCAATACATACGCAACCGGTAAACGTAAGGAATCCGTTGCAAGAATATGGATCAGTCCCGGATCCGGGCAGTTTCAGGTAAACGGTAAAAACCTGTTGGATTATTTCAGGAGACAAACACTCGAAATGATTATTAGGCAGCCATTTGGAGTTACCAAGACCGATGGACAATACGATGTAAATGCCACGGTCAAGGGAGGCGGCTTGACAGGGCAGGCAGGGGCCATGTTATTGGGAATTTCGAGAGCACTGGTTAAAGTCAATGAAGAACTGAAGAAACCCTTGCGGGATGCAGGATTTTTAACAAGAGATCCAAGAGAAAAGGAAAGGAAGAAGTACGGTCAGCCTGGTGCACGAAAGCACTTCCAGTTCTCTAAACGTTAATAAATTAAATCACACATTCCTTGATTTTCAAAGTGGGTGTCCCGCGTTCTTTGCGGGATTTTTTGAGAAGGTGACAGGAATGGCGGTTCAACCCGGTATAAAGGAGAAATTTTATGTCAGAAATTACTTTACAGCAGTTACTCATGTCCGGAGCTCATTTCGGGCATCTCACGCGACGCTGGAATCCGAAAATGAAGCCGTTTATTTTTATGGAGCGAAGCGGCATTTATATTATTGACCTCAATAAAACATTAAATTGTATTATCGAGGCAAGTGAAGCGATTAAGAAAATTGTACAGGCAGGCGAGAAAATCCTCTTTCTGGGGACAAAGAAACAGGCGAAAGATATTGTAAGAGTCGAAGCCGAGAGATGCGGAATGCCCTTTGTCACAGAGAGATGGCTTGGTGGAACACTAACCAATTTTTCAACAATTAAAAAAAGTATTAAACATTTGAAAAATCTTGAGAAGATGACAACAGACGGAACGTATGACAGTATTACCAAAAAAGAGATACTTCAAATAGAAAGAAAAAAGGAAAAATTGGAAAAAACCCTTGGCGGTATTAAAGACATGGTGCGGTTGCCCAGCGGCATGTTTGTTATCGACACAAAAAAAGAAGCTATTGCTGTTGCAGAGGCCAATAAACTCAACATTCCCGTATTCGGTGTGCTTGATACCAATTGTGACCCGGACCCTGTGGATTATCCGATTCCCGCCAATGATGATGCTTTTAAATCGATTAGTTTGATTGTGCACACCTTTGCCGATACGATTCTGGAATCAAAATCAAAAGATATGGTTGAAAGCAAAGATGACGACCTGGAAGAAGAAAAGATTGAAAAAATCGAAGAACCAGAAGAAAATAATTTGTAAGGGGAAAATACATGTCTGTATCTGCAGTTGAAGTTAAAAAACTTCGCGATATAACCGGTGCCGGTATGATGGATTGTAAGAAGGCTCTTGTTGAAACAAAAGGCGATGTGGAAAAAGCAGTCGAGTATCTCAGGAAAAAAGGGATTGCTTCGGCTCAAAAACGGAGTGATAAAGCAGCCAATGAAGGTGTGATTGTTTCCTATATTCATCCGGGAGATCGACTTGGTGTTATTATCGAGATGAACTGCGAGACCGATTTTGTCGCAAAAACCGATGAATTTAAGGCTGCAGCAAAGAATATTGCCATGCAAATCGCGGCAAGCAATCCTCTTGCGATTCAACGCGAAGATATTCCTGAAGATGCGGTGAAGAAGGAAACGGAGATTTTTCGATCACAGGCTGAAAAAGGGGATAAACCGGAAGCTGTTGTTGAAAAGATTACCAAAGGGAAATTGGAAAAATATTTTCAGGAAGTCGTGCTCATGGAACAGAGTTATGTTAAAGAGCAAAGCAAAACAGTAAAAGAATACTTGATGGAAGTTTCCGGAAAACTGGGCGAAAATATGTCTGTTCGACGTTTTGTGAGATATCAACTTGGTGAAGAGATTGAGTGATTGTTTATCCATTGTAAATTGTACATAAAGGATTGAAGATTAAAAATCCGGTCTATAAACGAATCTTGCTCAAGTTAAGCGGAGAAGCTCTCCGGATTAATCGAGAACTTGAGATAGATCCCCAGGTAGTAAAAAATATCGCACAAGAAATTCACGATATTCAAAAATTAGGTGTTCAAATCGGGATTGTGGTAGGCGGCGGTAATATATTCCGCGGATTATCTGCAAGCACGAGAGGGATGGATCGTGTTGCAGCGGATCACATGGGCATGCTGGCGACTGTCATTAATTCACTGGCTCTTCAGGACTTTTTGGAAAAAGAAAAGGTTCCAACGCGTGTCATGTCTGCGATCAGACTGGATGATATGGTGGAACCATTTATTCGCAGAAGGGCCATAGCCCATTTGGAAAAAAACCGTCTGGTCATTTTTGCTGCAGGAACCGGAAATCCCTATTTTACAACAGACACAGCGGCTGCGTTACGGGCGAACGAAATTCAGGCGGATGCTGTCTTGAAAGCGACAAAGGTCGATGGTATCTATAGTTCAGATCCGGAAAAAGACCCCAATGCCAAAAAATATGACGAAGTCACCTATTCTGAAGTGATTGCAAAGAAGTTAGGCGTTATGGATGCTACAGCGGTTACACTCTGCAGAGAGAATAAGATTCCGATTATTGTTTTCAAATTACTGGAACATGGAAATTTGGAACGTATCATTTATGGTGAGAAAATCGGATCGATAGTCAAAGGAGAAATGTATGGTTGAACAAGTTTTAAAAGCGTTAAAGGAACGCATGGAAAAAACCCTGGAAACAACCAATTCTGAATTGACAAAAATAAGAACAGGTAGAGCCAGTCTTTCTCTTTTGGATACAGTAAAAGTGGATTATTACGGAAACAAAGTACCGCTGAAGCAGGTAGCCAATCTTGGTATCCCAGAGCCCAGAATGATAACGATTCAGCCTTGGGATCGGAATATGCTTTCTGAAATTGAAAAAGCCATCCAGAAAACGGATCTCGGTATTACACCTAATAACGATGGACACATTATACGGCTTCCAATTCCGGTACTCACCGAGGAGAGACGAAAAGATCTCGTGCGTTTGATGCATCAACTTGGCGAAGAGGGCCGCATTGCAGTTCGGAATATTCGGCGGGACGGTATCGAACAATTGAAAAAAGCTCAGAAAGAGCATCACATTTCAGAAGATGAAGAATATAACGGCGGTATCGATATTCAGGAATTGACAGACGATCATATCAAAAAAATCGATGAAATGATTCGATTAAAAGAGAAAGATATTATGGAAGTCTGATTTGTTTAATGTTTTTACTTGATTTTTGAAAAAACATTTTGTATAATAATTGTCAATAAAAATTATGAATGGTCTAATAAATAAAATGAACAATCTTCGAAAAATGCATATTAATTTAATTTGGTGGTGGCCCTTGTTATAGGGAACCCGCCAATATATACCAAAATAAAACCAGGAGGTGGGAAACCCGTAAGTTGATCCCGCCTTTTTTATTGATAAAGTCGTGGGAATCAACTCACGACTTTTTTATTATTAAATGTAGTTATAATAACATGATATTCAGGAGGACAAAATGGAAATTAAAGAAGCAATAAAATCAGTGGCCGATTCGAATCATCTGACACAAGATCAAGCGTATCATGTGGCTCTGGACATCATGAGCGGAAATACCACAGACGCACAGATAGGTTCACTTCTTATGGGACTTCGTCTGAAAGGAGAGACCATCGATGAAATTTCAGGATTTGTTCAGGCCATGAGGGAAAAGGCAACCCGAATTCCCTGCCGAGCCACGAATCTGGTTGATACGTGCGGTACCGGAGGAGATTGCAGCGGAACTTTTAATGTTTCGACGATCAGCGCGTTGGTTGCTGCAGGTGCTGGATGCAGTGTTGCAAAACATGGAAACCGCTCTGTGTCCAGCAAATGTGGAAGCGCTGATCTATTTATGAAATTAGGTGTGAATATAGAAGCCGATCCTGAGAAAGTAGGTGAGTGTATTGACGAGAACGGAATCGGATTCCTCTTTGCGCCAAAACTTCATAATGCGATGAAATATGCTATCGGTCCACGGCGAGAAATGGGAGTCAGAACTATTTTTAATATACTTGGCCCCATGACCAATCCAGCCGGTGCAAAAAGACAGCTATTGGGAGTATTTGATCAAAACATTATGGAATCAATGGCGGGCACATTACAAAAATTGGGATCGGAACATGTGATGATCGTTCACGGGGAAGATGGATTGGATGAAATCACTCTTGCTGGAAAAACAATTGTTTATGAACTTAAAGATGGAAAAATTGAAAAGTACTCTCTCAAACCGGAAGATGTTGGTCTAACAAGATTATCCTCAGCAGAACTGAAAGGTGGAGAACCAAATCGAAATGCCGAAATCGCTATTCAAATTCTTGAAGGAAAAAACGGAGCTGAAAGAGATTTTGTTTTATTGAATGCCGGAGCGGTAATCTATGTAAGCGGAAAGGCCTCTTCATTTCGGGAGGGTATTACAAAGGCTGAAGAATCGATTGATTCAGGAGAGGCACTTAAACGGCTTGAAAAACTTGTAGAATTAACAAATCAGTAACTGGAAAAAAGGAGTATTTGTGACGATTCTGGAAGACATCGTACAGCGGAAAAAACTGGAAGTTGAAAGAAAAAAGAATAACTTTCCACTTGAAAAGATAATGCAGTCTCCGATGTCTGATATTCGGAATTTTAAAGATGCATTACAAAAAGATGGCATTTCTATAATTGCGGAGATTAAAAAAAAATCTCCCTCAGCAGGTTTGATTCGCGAAGATTTTGATCCCCAAAATATATCCTTAATATATGAAAAGAATGAAGCGAGTGCTATTTCTGTGCTTACAGATTCGTTCTATTTCGGAGGGAAAAATGAGTATCTTACTCAGGTTAAAAATAAGATTCAAATTCCTGTTTTAAGAAAAGAATTTATTATTGATTCCTATCAGATTTATGAGTCTTGTTTAATTGGAGCGGATGCCATATTACTTATTGCATCTATATTGGAGAAACAAGAGCTAATTGATTTTCAATGTATCGCTAAAAAATTTGGATTGCATTGCCTTGTCGAAGTACATACGGAAGAAGAACTTGATAAAGTACTAGAAATTGATCCTGAAATAATTGGAATCAATAACCGGGATTTGAAGTCGTTCAATGTTGATATGAAGACTTCTTTCAAATTAAGAAAGAAAATTCCGGATCAAATTATCACTGTGAGTGAGAGTGGAATTGATAACAGAGAAGACGTTTATTTGCTTGAAGAATCAGGATTTGATGCTGTTCTAATAGGAGAAACACTCATGCGGGCAAAAGATATCGGGTTCAAACTTAAAAGTTTATTAACAGACCGGGACAGTGTATGAAAACAAGGGTCAAGATTTGCAGTATTACCAATCTTGAAGATGCATGCATGGCTGTTGAATATGGTGCCGACGCACTCGGTTTTATATTCACAAATTCACCAAGAATGATTGATCCCGAAAAAGCAAGACAAATTATAAAACAATTAACTCCCTTCGTTACGACAGTTGGTGTATTTATGAATAATCCATTAAAGTTAGTTGAAGAAATTTCTCTTTTTACAGGAATTAATGTGGTCCAATTGCACGGAAACGAATCACCTGATTATTGTAAGAGAATACAAAAACAAATTATTAAAAGGATTGATGTGCAGAAAGAAGATACAAAAGAGAATCTTATTGAAAAGATGAAGCTCTATTCTGTTTCTGCCTTCTTGATCGATCCTGGAACCGGAAGCGGTAAATTATTCGAATGGAACATTGCGAAAGAGATTGATTTTCCGTTAATTATTGCTGGCGGATTGAATCCTGAGAATGTCAAACAAGCAGTGGGGTTGTTAAAACCATATGGAGTGGATGTTTCTTCCGGCGTGGAAAGAACATTGGGAAAGAAAGATCCGGAAAAGGTCAAACGTTTTATTAAGGAGGTTCAATGAAAGCTGTTTTACCAGACAGTCGAGGGTATTGGGGTAAATTTGGAGGGCAATTTGTACCTGAGACACTTATAAGTGCGATTAACGAACTTGAAGAAGAATATAGATTGATTAAACAGGATCAAACATTCCAATGTACGTTGAAATGTTATTTAAGAGAATACGTTGGAAGGCCGACACCGCTTTATTTCGCGGAACGGTTAAGTCAAAATGGGAATGGCACAAAAGTTTATCTAAAACGTGAAGATTTGGCCCATACAGGAGCCCATAAAATCAATAACACGATTGGACAGGTTTTATTGGCAAAACGGATGGGTAAAAAACGTATCATTGCAGAGACCGGTGCAGGGCAGCATGGAGTAGCTACGGCAACGGCTTGTGCATTATTTGATATGGAATGTGTGGTTTATATGGGTGCGGAAGATATAAAACGGCAGAGAATGAACGTTTTTAGAATGGAACTGCTCGGTACCAAGGTTGTTCCTGTGAATTCGGGTTCCAGAACTCTCAAAGATGCGATTAACGAAGCGATTCGGGATTGGGTCACCAATGTACGGGATACTTATTATTGTATTGGATCGGTCGTTGGCCCGCATCCCTATCCAATGATAGTAAGAGATTTTCAATCTGTCATTGGTGAAGAAGTGAGGGACCAGATTGTACAATTTGAAAATAGACCTCCAGAAATATTGATTGCGTGCGTAGGAGGTGGAAGCAACGCAATGGGTTTGTTTTATCCTTTTATTGAAGATGATGTGCAAATGATCGGAGTGGAAGCCGGTGGTTTTGGTATTGAAACAAACAAACACGGCGCATCACTGTGCAAGGGAACGCCGGGTGTGCTCCATGGCGCCATGAGTTATCTGCTTCAAAATGAAGACGGACAGATCATGGAAGCCCATTCTGTTTCTGCAGGTTTGGATTATCCGGGTGTAGGGCCTGAACATGCTTATCTGAAAGAAAGTAATCGTGTCCAATATGTTTCGATTACGGATGAAGAAGCTTTGAACGGCTTTAAAATTTTATGTGAGACTGAAGGGATCATTCCCGCGCTTGAAAGTGCGCACGCCGTTGCATATGCAATAAAACTAATCCCAACATTGGATGACCAGAAAATTATGATCATCAATCTGTCCGGAAGAGGAGACAAGGATCTCGAAATTGTAGAGGGGCTGGTATGAATCTATCTCAAAAATTTAACGAACTCAGGCAAAAGAACGAAACTGCTCTCATTGCATACACAACGGGCGGATTTCCTTCATTGAAGGAATCCATGGAAAATATTAAAATTTTATCACAATCCGGTGCGGACATTATCGAAGTGGGCGTTCCATTTTCAGATCCGATTGCGGACGGTCCAGTCATTCAGGAAGCGTCCCATATTGCACTTCAAAATGGTGCGACACTTAAAAAAATTATCAGCGAAATCAAGAACATATCTGTTTCCTGTCCACTGGTTATGATGTCCTATATCAATCCTTTGCTTGCCTACGGAAAGGAACGATTGTTCGAAGATTTACAAATGTCCCCAATTTCTGGCATCATCATCCCTGATCTGCCAATTGAAGCGTCCGAGGAATGGATTCGCCTTTCCAGTAAATCGGAGATTGATTTGATATTTTTTATCACCCCGACATCGACCGAAGAGCGGATGAAATATGTGGCAGAGAAATCCAGAGGATTTATTTATTGCATCAGTATTACGGGAACAACCGGTGTCAGAAACAGATTGCCGGAAGAGTTGTTTAGTCTGATTTCGAGAATGAAAATAATAACAACAAAACCGCTTGCTGTTGGATTCGGTATATCGACACCGGAACATGTTAAAGCGCTTGCCGGAAAAGTCGCCGGTGTAATCATCGGAAGCCGATTTATTCAGGCAATCAAAGTAAAAGAATATCTGTCAGATTTGGTCGGACAATTTAAAAAAGCTACCCAAAGTGAACGGAGCGAATCATGAGTCTTCAATACGACCATATTCAGCTGGAACAGGAATTCTGTCCGATTTTAGCATATGAAAAACTTTTTCGGGAACAGCCATACAGTTTTCTATACGAATCACTGGAGAGTCTTGGAAAACGGGGAAGATATTCGTTTATAGGTGCACAGCCCTATCAGATTTTCCAAAGTCAAGGTGATGATATTACGATTCAATTGAATGGAACTGTTTCACATCAAAAAGGAAATCCGATTCTCGTATTACGAGACCTACTCAACCAATATAAAAACTACCCTTCAATAGTGCCTTTTTGCGGAGGTGCTGTTGGGTATATGGCCTATGATATGATTCCATTTTTTGAAAAAGTGGTTCACAACAATCCGGATGAATTGGGTACGCCGGATAGTTTTTTCATGTTTCCTTCTGAGGTGGTTGTGTTTGATCACAAGGAAAAAACCGTCGATATTATTGTTTATTCGGAACAAGGGAATAAGGATCGATTACATTGGCTTAAAGAGATTATCGAGACCTGTGTTGGGGATATTCAAAATCCAAGGTTTAAGGAAGGGAACGGTAAATTAAATTTGAAATCCAATTTTACGGAAAATGATTTCTGTAAAATCGTTGACCAGGCAAAAGAGTATATTCTTGCCGGTGATATTTTTCAGGTTGTATTATCGCAGCGATTTCAGTTTGATATTCATACGGATTCTTTTAATGTTTACAAAGCACTTCGATTGACCAATCCATCGCCTTATATGTATTATTTGAATTTAAACGATCATTTTGTGCTCGGTTCGTCGCCCGAAATTTTAGTGAAACTTCTCGGAGACCAGGTGACGACGAGACCTCTTGCAGGAACACGGCCGAGGAGTCAAAATCCCCGGGAAGATAGTATTCATGAAGAAGAACTTTTAAAAGATGAAAAAGAGTGCGCCGAACATATCATGCTTGTGGATCTCGCAAGAAATGATATCGGGCGGGTTTGTCAGTATGGTACTGTTCGCGTCACAGATTTGCTGCAAATCGAGCGATATTCGAAAGTGATGCATATCGTCTCAAATGTGATCGGGAAATTAAAACCTCCTTTCGATGCATTCGATGTTTTAGCCACATCATTTCCGGCAGGCACTGTCTCTGGAGCACCAAAGGTCCGCGCTATGGAAATTATCAACGAATTGGAAGCAATCAAACGGAACATTTATGCCGGATCAATCGGTTATTTTGATTTTTCAGGAAACATGGATATGTGCATTGCCATTCGAACGATAGTCATTAAAAAGAAACAGGGATTCATTCAGGCCGGCGCCGGTATTGTGGCGGATTCGATCCCGGAAAGAGAATATCAGGAGACCATCAATAAAGCACGGGCGCTGATACATGCCGTGGAAATGACAGGAGGGTGAAATGATTGTCGTGATCGATAATTATGATTCATTCACATATAATCTGGTTCAATATCTTGGTGAGTTGGGGGAAGAACTGAAAGTGTTTCGTAATGATGAAGTCAGTGTTAAAGAAGTAAAGAAGATTTTTCCCAAAGGTGTCATTATATCTCCAGGTCCATGTACACCCAATGAAGCCGGAATTTCAATTGAATTAATTCGTGCCATGAAGGGAGAAGTGCCGATTTTGGGAGTCTGTCTCGGACATCAGTCAATTGCTGTGGCATTTGGGGGGAATGTTGTCCGGGCTGATGAAGTGGTTCACGGTAAAATCGCCCAAATTTATCATGATCGGGAAGGTTTGTATGAAAATATAGATAATCCGTTTATCGCAACAAGATATCATTCCCTGATTGTTGAAGAGAAAAGTCTGCCCGATTGTCTCGAAATTACTGCAAGAACCAAAAATGGAGTGATTATGGGTATCCGTCATAAACAATATCCCATAGAAGGCGTACAATTTCATCCGGAATCCATTTTAACCGATGTTGGAAAAGATTTATTAAAAAACTTTTTAAATTCGAATTAAAATACCGAGTTAAAAAAAGGTTCTCATCCTATCATTTTTTCGTTATACTTTCTTCTTGACATTCAGAGTAATTAGTTTATATTAAAATTTAAATGTTTAACTTCTCAAATTTTATATAACTATTTAGAATAGAATCCAAATTTTTTCAATAATATTCATTTTTTGATGGAAAAAGGGATTTTCTTGGAGTATTTTGTCTTTAAGAAAAAATATCAAGCACCATCTGATTTTTTATTTTAAAACTCAATTCTAATTATTGGAGATGTAATGGTTTATAAGGTTGGATTTGATAATGAAAAATATTTGAAGGAACAAACAAAAGAAATCCAGGAAAGGATTAATCGATTTAATAATAAACTTTATTTAGAATTTGGCGGGAAATTGCTTTTTGACTTTCATGCTTCCCGTGTGCTTCCAGGTTATGAACCCAATGTGAAAATTAAATTACTTCAGAAGCTTAAAGATCAGGCTGATATTATTCTTTGCATTTATGCAGGCGATATGGAACGGAAAAAAGTTCGAGCTGATTTCGGTATTACTTATGACGCAGATGCATTAAAATTAATCGATGACCTTAGTGATTACGGCCTAAAATCTTTTTCTGTTGTCATTACTCGATATGAAGGTCAACCTTC
>CAZTZL010000054.1:0-17811 GCA_964617625.1 uncultured bacterium | reverse complement strand
GTAAAAATATCCTTTCTTGATCGTTATGGGGATTTACCTCAAAGGTCAGGCTTGAATTGGGGGCAACGTCCGGAAGAACACCGTGAACCAAATCAAGCATACATACGATTACCTGCAAGTATTTACCGTACAGATTTTTTCCCGCCTATTAAAGTTCATTTTACACTTTTAACTGATGATTCTAAAATTTTAATTTGTACACGTGCCCAACAGAATGGTAAAGCTATTCATACACCACACAATAATAGCCTAATTGGTGAGTATTTCCGAAACCGATTAGGTGTTGCGAATGGAGCCCCTATTGTTCTGCAAGACTTGTTAAACTATGGTCGGACTGATATTGATGTATATAAAATCGACGATGAAACATACTTTATGGATTTTGCTGTTTAATAATGGATAATCTTACAAAGGAACAACGAAAAAAAAATATGCAAAATATACGCTCTGAGGGGAGCGTTGCAGAGCAAATGGTAATGCATGCATTAAGAAGGAGAAAAATATATTTCGCAAAACATGTTAAAAAAATAATAGGCAAACCAGATATAGTTTTTCGACGCAAGAAAATTGCAATTTTTATAGATTCTGATTTCTGGCATGGTCATCCTGCCCGATTTATTATGCCGAAAACAAATAGAGAATATTGGGAAGGTAAAATTGCTCGTAATAAAGAACATGATTTTGAGGTGAATAATGCTTTAAAAGATAAAGGGTGGCGTGTTCTTCGACTTTGGGAATATGATATTAAAAAAAATTTTGATAAATGTATTAAAAGTATTTTAAGTATTTATCATTCATAATATTCCCGATCGTCCAGGATATCCATACTGGGCGCAGGATAAAATCATTCATTATTATTTCCATTCCGCTTCACTAATTTGTCTTGACATCGTCTTCAGTTTTTTGTATCATAAATCGATATTTTGAATCACCTCTATTATATTTTACTGATCCCCAGTCTTTGAATGGGAACCCATAAGATGAGGCTCTACATCCATAAATACAAAAATGAGAGGAATATCAAATCGGTCGAAATCGTTATCAATACCATTCAGGATATATAGGCCCTTATTATCTTAAATGCATAACTATAAAATGGTTAGCTCTTGTTCTATGCAGCGGCTTATCGGCAATAATGTTATGTGAAAAAAAGTAAAATTAAAATTTATAAATATGTTGTAACTCACGATCATATAACAAGTTTTGTGAGGAGTTTATGGAATTGTTAAGTGTGATATTTGGTGCATTGATTGGCGCGATAGGTGCTGTGGTTGCTGCAATAATTGCATCTAAGACAGCAAAAGCCAAAATCTCTCAGGAAATTGTAAAGTTGCCGGATGATGTGCTAGAACAAGCAAAAGGTTTAAAAGGTTTGAAAGCAGAAAGATTACTTGCGTTGCGGAAATATGATAAAGGTAAGCGCATAGAACCAATTGAGGATAAAAGTATTCAACAACTTTCTGTTTACAGCGTTCTGGCAGTAGAAAAACTTGTGAATAAAATCGATACTGATTCAGGGACAAGTATTATTACTTTGACTAATCGCGGGTGGAAGGTAGCTTCTGCGCTTGATGCTCTTGATTCCAGTGATACAACCTAATATTTATACCCAGTCGGTTTCATAAGTGCGACTTTAATTTTGGATTTGAATGTTCTGATCGCCCAGGATATCCATCCCGGGCGCAGGATAAGCGGGATATCTATCCCGGAAACACACATCAGCTCATTGTTCAAAAACTTTGAAAAGATATAAAATTCTGAATGGGGAATATGTTTTGATGGTTTGGCAGGTAATATTAGGTTGGGCATATATTGTCAGGGAAAAATCATGAAGATCAAAGGTTTTCTAATTTTACTATTTATCGTTTTTACTTTATATTGTTCTTCTCAAAAATCATTAATAGAAAATAGTCCTCATGAAAATGGTCAGTTCAATAAAATAATTCTATCAAATTATACAAGGAAAGATAGTATGGATAAAAAGACCAGCATTCCAAAAAGGAGCCGGCAGGCTAATCAGGATTTGATCGATTTGACGGATTACTATACCACCGCTCTGGACGAAGATTGGTTGGGAAAGCCGGGGGCTATCTTATCGCTCTTACCCAGAGGAGTCCAGGTATTCGCTGAAGCAGCTTTTGATGTTCGTGGACTCATCCAGCTTGCAGGTGAACGAACGAGCGAGGAAACGGGGATCGATTTTCCTCAGGCTGTCAAGGGAATCAGGATCAACTACAAAGGGAGAAAACTGCATTTTCTCCAGGGCACAGCCTGGCGCGCTGAAGAAGATGCAAAGATCGGAGAGTACGTTCTCCATTATGCAAATGGCCAGACCAGGATTATCCCAATCATATATCAGCGACACGTAAAGGACCTGTGGGTTCAGAAGGGCGATCCCATCCCTACGGATGCTGACATCGCTTGGACTGGCGAGGACGACGCTTCGCACAAGCCAAGTTACAATATCCAACTCTACAGGTACACGGCCAACAATCCGCTGCCCAATGAGGAGATAAAGACAATCGACTTTGTTTCAACGATGACCGAATCAGCCCCGTTTCTGATTGCCCTGACGATCGAGCCCAACAAGCCGGTCTATGAAGGATTCAGCATGGCCCGGATTGACAGATTCTGTCCCATCGTGCCACGGAGTTCGCAGGCAAGCCCCGATCTGGTGGATCTTTCCCAACAGTACAATGCCTCTCTCGACGATAATTGGTTTTGCCACGCCGGTCATGATCTGCGAGATGTGCCTAAAGGTGTTCAAGTATTCGGAGGTGTAACATTTGATGTGCGAGGAATCGTTCAACTTGCAGCAAGCAAATCGCTGGAGGTTACAGGCGTTGTTTTTCCTGAAGCCGTGAAAGGTATAGCGGTAAATCGCACTGGACGGCGGCTCCATTTCCTTCAGGCCTGTTTTTGGAGTACGGTTGATGGAGCGAAGTTAGGGGAATACGTCATCCATTATGCGGATGGACAGACAAGAACCGCCCCGATTCTTTATGGACAGAACATATTGGATTGGTGGGTTAAACCGGATGGAGGACAGCTTTCAGAGGCGGTGGTCGTATGGCGAGGTTCAAATCCCGCCACTCGCAGCATGGGCCTTATGACCCACCTGATCAATTACACGTGGGAGAATCCATTGCCGGAAGTGGAAATAAGCACGATCGACTTTATTTCGGATCTTATTGAAGCGGGACCGTTTTTAGTTGCCATTACGGTGGGAAAAGAGTGATACTCGACCGCCCGGGATATTCATCCTGGGCGCAGTTCTTAAAATCATTCATAATTATTTTCATTCCGCTTCACTAATTTGTCTTGACATCGTCTTCAGTTTTTTGTATCATGAATCGATATTCCGAACCGCTTCTATGGTTTGCCCGGCTTTTAGATCGCCCAGGATATTCATCCCGGGCGCAGGATAAGCGGGATATCTATCCCGGAAACACACATCAGCTCATTGTTCAAAAACTTTGAAAAGATATAAAATTCTGAATGGGGAATATGTTTTGATGGTTTGGCAGGTAATATTAGGTTGGGCATATATTGTCAGGGAAAAATCATGAAGATCAAAGGTTTTCTAATTTTACTATTTATCGTTTTTACTTTATATTGTTCTTCTCAAAAATCATTAATAGAAAATAGTCCTCATGAAAATGGTCAGTTCAATAAAATAATTCTATCAAATTATACAAGGAAAGATAGTATGGATAAAAAGACCAGCATTCCAAAAAGGAGCCGGCAGGCTAATCAGGATTTGATCGATTTGACGGATTACTATACCACCGCTCTGGACGAAGATTGGTTGGGAAAGCCGGGGGCTATCTTATCGCTCTTACCCAGAGGAGTCCAGGTATTCGCTGAAGCAGCTTTTGATGTTCGTGGACTCATCCAGCTTGCAGGTGAACGAACGAGCGAGGAAACGGGGATCGATTTTCCTCAGGCTGTCAAGGGAATCAGGATCAACTACAAAGGGAGAAAACTGCATTTTCTCCAGGGCACAGCCTGGCGCGCTGAAGAAGATGCAAAGATCGGAGAGTACGTTCTCCATTATGCAAATGGCCAGACCAGGATTATCCCAATCATATATCAGCGACACGTAAAGGACCTGTGGGTTCAGAAGGGCGATCCCATCCCTACGGATGCTGACATCGCTTGGACTGGCGAGGACGACGCTTCGCACAAGCCAAGTTACAATATCCAACTCTACAGGTACACGGCCAACAATCCGCTGCCCAATGAGGAGATAAAGACAATCGACTTTGTTTCAACGATGACCGAATCAGCCCCGTTTCTGATTGCCCTGACGATCGAGCCCAACAAGCCGGTCTATGAAGGATTCAGCATGGCCCGGATTGACAGATTCTGTCCCATCGTGCCACGGAGTTCGCAGGCAAGCCCCGATCTGGTGGATCTTTCCCAACAGTACAATGCCTCTCTCGACGATAATTGGTTTTGCCACGCCGGTCATGATCTGCGAGATGTGCCTAAAGGTGTTCAAGTATTCGGAGGTGTAACATTTGATGTGCGAGGAATCGTTCAACTTGCAGCAAGCAAATCGCTGGAGGTTACAGGCGTTGTTTTTCCTGAAGCCGTGAAAGGTATAGCGGTAAATCGCACTGGACGGCGGCTCCATTTCCTTCAGGCCTGTTTTTGGAGTACGGTTGATGGAGCGAAGTTAGGGGAATACGTCATCCATTATGCGGATGGACAGACAAGAACCGCCCCGATTCTTTATGGACAGAACATATTGGATTGGTGGGTTAAACCGGATGGAGGACAGCTTTCAGAGGCGGTGGTCGTATGGCGAGGTTCAAATCCCGCCACTCGCAGCATGGGCCTTATGACCCACCTGATCAATTACACGTGGGAGAATCCATTGCCGGAAGTGGAAATAAGCACGATCGACTTTATTTCGGATCTTATTGAAGCGGGACCGTTTTTAGTTGCCATTACGGTGGGAAAAGAGTGATACTCGACCGCCCGGGATATTCATCCTGGGCGCAGTTCTTAAAATCATTCATAATTATTTTCATTCCGCTTCACTAATTTGTCTTGACATCGTCTTCAGTTTTTTGTATCATAAACCGATATTCCGAACCGCTTCTCCGGTTTGCCCGGCTTTAGCTGATAACCAGAATACGGAAATCCATATGAAACGCCTTGGCGACATATTAAATCAACCCTCTTCTTTTGAATATGATCTTAAATCCATCTTCAAGGAATCCGCGGGCATCGGATTATTCATCTTTCTTTTTTTAACCATTTTCAAACCTTTTGAAACCGAGGGAATAACGGAATCCATAACCGTCACTCTCGCTGTTAATTTCGGTTACGGTTTGATTACCTTTCTTGCCGTTTTTATTTATAACGCACTCATTCCCAAACTCTTTCCGAAATTGTTTTTCCAGGATCGAATCAAGCTTAAACATGTCATCCTCTATATATCCGGCTTGCTGATCCTCATCGGGCTGGGGAACGCATTCTATCATCATGCCTTGTATCCGGTCAATTCCTTATTCAAGGATGTCATCGATTTTCAATTCTGCACAACGGCCATTGGATTGTTTCCCGTGGTCTATCTTTTCATGATGGGTCAATACTGGTCCCTGAAAAAAAACATTCGAAACGCGCAGGCCATCAATCAGGACCTGGGAAACGCTCAAAAACAGAAAACAGAATTTCCTTTCCCGGAACAATCCCTGACTCTGACCTCGGAAAACAGAAAAGAAACGCTTCAGATTCCTTCTTCACGATTGCTGTTCATCAAATCTGCGGGGAATTACATCGAGGTTTTTACCCATGAAAACAACCGGGTCAAAAAGCATCTCCTGCGGAACACCATCAAACGCATCGATCATCACCTCGCACGGAATGCGTTTATCATGCGGTGTCATCGCGCCTATCTCATGAACCTCCTGAACATACAAAAAGTATCAGGCGATTCTCAGGGGTACCGCGTTACGGTCAGGGACACCAACCTTCAAGTGCCGGTCTCCCGAAGTTATTTAAAGCAGTTCAAGCGTTCCATCAGACAGATGACCATCAAATAATCCTGCATTTCGTCCCAAAAATTTGCCATTCAACCCAATTGCCTTTTCCTGTACTCCACAATTGAATTATATTTTCCGGATCGATAATATCGATCATTTTCAATCCAAATGTTGAACCCGATTGTGGAGGTATTTTTTATGAGTCGTTGTTTTTCCATTTTTGGCGCTGTATTAATCAGTCTTACTCTGGCTCAGGCCCAAACCGGAACCCTGCGGGGCAGAATCATCGATAAGGAGACTCTTCAACCCCTGACGGGTGTGAACGTCATGGTTCAGGATACCGATTACGGAGCTGCCACCGATTCGTCGGGCAATTACCTGATCGGGGATGTTCCGGTGGGCGGATATACCCTGAATGTTTTGTATATCGGATTTGAAAAGAAAACCATTCCTGATGTTTTTGTGAAATCGAACAAAACGGTTTTCGTGAATGCGGAAATGACCACGGAAGTGCTGCAGGGCGAGGCGGTTACGGTTTATGCCGGATATTTTGAAACATCCGGAGAGGAACCGGTCAGTGCACAATCCCTGAATTATGAAGAAATCCGGCGGGCTCCCGGCGCCCGCGAAGATGTCAGCCGCATGCTTCAGAATCTGCCGGGTGTGAATCCAACCGCCGACGACCGGAATGACCTGGTGATCCGGGGAGGAAGTCCTACGGAAGTGCTTTTTGTAATAGATTACATAGAAATTCCCAATCCCAATCACTTTGGTACGCAGGGCGCTACAGGGGGACCGGTCAGCATGATCAATACGGAATTTGTGGAAAACATGACGTTCATGGCCGGCGGGTTTACTTCCGAATACGGAGGCAAGGCTTCGGGTGCCATGGACATCCGGCTGCGCGAAGGCAACCGTTACGGCTGGAACGGTAAAATCGATCTGGGTTTTGCAGGCGCGGGCGGGTACCTGGAAGGACCGCTGGGGAACGGGAAAGGATCGTTTCTGATAGGAATTCACCGCAGTTTTCTGGATTTTCTGCAGAAGGTTTTGAATTACGGCGGCACGCCGATCTATTCCAACACCCAGGGCAAAGTCGTCTATGACTTGGACAAGCGGAATCAGTTGTCGCTGCTGTGGCTCGGCGGCGACGACCGGATCCACATCGGATATGAAATTAGGGCGGACGACTTTCCGGTCGGCTGTGCGGATACGGTGGATTATCAGGACATTAATTTTAAATCCCGGCAGTTCACCGCGGGAATCAATTGGCGGTCGTTTTGGTCGAAAAATGTTTACACCAACTTCAACCTGTCCCATAACTACAACCGGTTCTTCACCGACGTCAACGCGATAGGAATATCCGCCGAAAACATTCACGGCAGCTTGAACAACAAGAAGAGCGTCTCTGATACCGGCCTGTACGACAACATCTCGACCGAAAATATCTCAACGGTCAAGTTAGATGCCAACTGGCAGATCGGCGGCAACAGCGCGCTTTCATTCGGAGGGCATTACAAATTCAACCAATTTGACCACAACATCCAATACCTGCCCGTTCAACAGGACGCATTCGGACAAATACCCGCACCGCTCAAAGTCCACATCCGTCAGGGAATCACGCCAAAGCAGGGAGCGTACATCAATTTCAAACACAGAATCTTTAACCGGTTCGTTTACAATCTCGGCGGCCGGTATGATGGTTTCAATCTGTTAGGCGTGAACCATTTCAGCCCGCGGTTCAACATCGCGTTTGACGCGACCGAACGGCTCGACCTTCATGCCGGTGTCGGCAGGTATTTTCAGGACCCGGAATTCGTTTTCATTACCAGCGATCCCTCGAACAAGCGGAATCTCAAAGACATCCAATGCGACCACTTCATCGCGGGGATGAATTATTTGCTGGCTGCCGGCACCCGCCTGACCCTCGAAGTCTATCGGAAAAACTATGCCAATTATCCTGTGTCGGCTGACAGCGGGTATGAAATGATTTCCCTGGCCAACACCGGGGCGGATTATGGAAGCAATCTGTTTTCACAAAAACTGGTGAGCCGCGGCGAGGGCCGGGCAAACGGGTTTGAACTCATGATTCAGAAAAAAATGTCCGACCGGGTTTACGGGCTCGTGTCCTATTCCTATTCAGTCATCCAAAATAAAGCTCTGGATAATATCTATCGAAACGGCGCCTTTGACAACCGGCATGTGTTCAACCTGGTCGCGGGATACCGGAAAAACAACAATTGGGAATTCAGCCTGAAATGGCGCTATGCGGGAGGGGTTCCTTACACCCCCTTTGACAGGGAAGCCTCTATGGCAGCCAATGAAGGCCTGCTTGACCTCAATCGAATCAATGAAAAACGCTTTCCTGCCTACCATCGCCTTGACCTGCGTGCGGACCATCGGAATTATCACAAAAAATGTACCGTGGTTCAGTACATTTCGATCGAGAATGTATATGACCGCAAGAACGTCCGCGGCTGTTACTGGAACCGTGCACAGAACAAGACGGACTTTTATTATCAAACCGGATTTTTTGTTGTCGGCGGTTTCAGTTTTGAGTTTTAAAATCCGATTCCCTGTATCCGAAACGGCCGGACTTTTGCCGTGGACCGTCCCGGATAGTCTTTGATCGCCTCGGGTATCCGTACCCGAGGTGTAAAATCAGTGGACTTCACAGTCCGCTATGGGGCATCACCGATCCGCCTTTGGCAAAGAGGCCCCGCAATCATGCACCCAGGATTGGGAACAGCCTGGGCGATCAAATAATAATAGCAGCGTCCTTGATCGAGTCAGGGACAAGCTTTGGGTAGTGTGTTTCAAAATATGTATACATGGTCTAAAGACTATGCCGCACATTGATAATACACGATGGTAACATGGTCACCCGGGTGATCAGAAAATGCCCTTGATTTAACACAATTTGTTGTGTAAATTATTACACATGTTTTATTAAGGAGACATCCAATGACAACAAATTTAGCGCTAGATGATTCACTTATTGAAGAAGCAAAGATTGTTGGCCATCATAAAACGAAAAAAGCCGCAGTCACTGTAGCCCTGCAGGAATATATACAAAAACATAAACAGGCTGAAATAATAAGTCAGTTCGGTAAAATTGAATATGATAAAGAGTATGACTATAAAAATCAAAGAAGTAAAAAATGAAAATAATTGTTGATACCTGTATTTGGTCATTGGCTTTAAGGCGAAATGTTGACAACCAATTGAATATTGTTCAGGAATTTAAAAATTTAATACTTAATCAGCAGGTACAAATGATAGGTCCAATACGACAGGAATTATTATCAGGTATACGATCTAAAAAACAATTCAATACTTTAAGATCCTGCTTATCGGCCTTTCCTGATTTACATATCAAAGCACAAGATTATGAATGTGCCGCAGATTTTTTTAATATAAACCGGAAAAATGGAATTCAAGGATCAAATACTGACTTCTTGATATGTGCGCTTTCTCATAATTATGATATGCCAATTTTTACTGAAGACAAGGATTTCATTAAGTTTGCGAAAAACGTTCCTATCATTTTGTACAAAAGTTGAGAATCATTCTATAACAAAATGCTGCACCCGGATAAAAAACACGTGCGTTTTATAAATCATTACCTTCATTTTCCGCCTCACTAATTTGTCTTGACATCGTCCTCAGTTTTTTGTATCATGAATCGATATTCCGAACCGCCTCTATCACATCTATTTGCCGTCAATTCATCCGGAACAGAGCGGAATCCTTCTTCATCCAGAAAATTGAGGCTGGATCGTTCATATTGATAATAATGACAATGGGGGTTATGTGAGAGAATGTCGTATAAAGTGAAAATATTCACAAAAAAACATTGACATTGGGTTCTCATTTATTTAAATTGGAGATAATTATTGTGAATATGAATCTATTAAATGAGAAGATGATCGTCAATAAAAAGTGCATTACCAGACTGTCCCGTTACAGAAAAGCACTTTCACGATTGAAAGATCTCGGTTTTGTCAGGGTGTTTTCGGATACTCTGGGAGAAGCGGTCGGGGCCACGGCAGCCCAGGTCAGAAAAGATTTTTCTCTGTTCGGGATATCCGGAAATAAAAAGGGGGGGTATCAGGTCGATGCACTGCTTGAAAAGCTGCAGAACATTCTCGGTAAAGATAAAGATCAAAAAGTGATTGTTGTCGGAGCAGGGAATATCGGAACAGCGTTAATGCAGTACAAAGGCTTTGAACGGGAACGGATCAAAGTCGTTGCGGGGTTTGATGTCAATGCTGCGAAAATAAATAAGAAGATCAAAATACCCATTTTACCCATTGACGAATTCCCGGCCTATGTTAAAAAACATGATATTCAAATTGGCATTATCGCCGTTCCGGATTATGCAGCACAGCAGGTTTGTGAAATGATGCTGTCCGCAGGGATAAAAGGCATTTTAAATTTTGCTCCGATTCGGCTGCGCGGATCAGATGAGGCGATTGTCAATAATGTTCATCTTCAGATTGAACTGGAAAACGTGATTTATTTTGTAAATGCTTTAAATAAGAACAAAAAAAATCCATTTATTTCGGAGACTTAGTAATGAGAGCAGTCAAACTTAGAAAACAAGATTTATCCTGTTTTCTTGAATGTGTCAAACCCTTTGGTGAATTGTGGGGGCCCCAGAAAGAGGGAGACCGGTATGTGCTGAGTCCGATTACGGATTTGTCCCGGGTGGACCTGACAGCGATCCGTACGACACTTCCGTTTAAAAAGCTGTTGTCCCCGCCGAAATACAGCATGTTCCGGTACAGCGAAAAAGGGTATGAAGCCAATTTTGAAGATACCCCCGAGCGGGTTCTTTTTGGACTGCATCCCTGTGATATTCATGCTTTGTTGATTATGGATGATTTCTTCGGTAAAACCTATTACGATCCCTATTATATGAACAGAAGAAACCGGACTATCATTATCGGTCTTTCCTGCATTCCCGATGAGAAATGTTTCTGTAATGCGACCAACACGGATACGGTCGAGGAAGGATTCGATCTCTTTTTAACGGATCTGGGTGATTTTTTCCTTGTGTGGGTCGGATCGAGTGTCGGTGACGATATCATTCGAGATTGTCCAAAAATCATCGATGAGACCATCGAGCCGAAAGACCTTAAGAAATATATCCACTGGCGTGAATACCGGAATTCCCAGTTTAAGATGGATATCGATCTGACGGGAATGCCTGAAATCATGGAATTGAGTTACGACAGCGAGATTTGGGCTGAGGAAGGAGAAAAGTGCCTCTCCTGCGGCGCCTGCACCATTGTTTGCCCGACCTGTCCGTGTTACAATATTACCGATACGATTGAATTGAATAAAACCGAAGGAGATCGTGTTCGAAAGTGGGATTCCTGCCTGTTTAAAAATTACTCGATGGTGGCAGGCGGCCACAACTTTCGCGAATCCAGGGCAGAGCGTTTGAAATTACGGTTTACGCATAAACTGCAGGCTTTTGTCGGGCAGTACGGCAAACCCGCATGCATCGGCTGCGGCCGCTGTATCGAAACCTGTCCGGTCGATATCGATATTGCCACGATTGCAAAACGGTTAAGGGGTGAGGAGGTGAAGGTATGAAAAATAGTGCAGAGCAGTTAACCAATCCGTATTTGCCCGAACCGATGCGCCTCATACGGCGTTATCCATTGACCGAGGATGTGCATTTCTTTCAGGTGCGGGCGGTGGATATGGAAAGGGCCATGACGCTTGAATATCTTCCCGGCCAGTTCATGATGGTTTCGATGCCCGGAATGGGAGAGGCTCCGTTTTCAATTTCCTCGACGCCTTCCCGCCCGGGACTGATCGAGTTTGGAATTCGGCGCGTCGGCCAGATCACCAACGCGATTTTCCAGATGAAAGAAAATCATATCTTGGGTGTCCGCGGGCCGTACGGCAATGGTTTTCCGATCGATAAAATCCGAGGAAAAGATCTGGTCATTGTCGTTGGGGGATTGGGAGCCATTCCCCTGCGTTCCCTGTTGCAGTATGCTCTGGATAACCGGGATCAGTTTGGAAATATATATTTGCTTTACGGCGCCAAAAATCCAAGCGAGATGCTTTTCAGAAAAGAGTTTTTAAGCCTTCGCCAGCGCGACGATTTAACCTGTCTTCTGACCGTGGATCAGGATGACACGGGAAAGTGGCCCTGCTATACCGGTCTGGTGACACGGCTGTTCAAACACCTTACGAATATCGATCCCGAGAACACCTATGTGGCGGTTTGCGGTCCGCCCGTGATGTACAAGTTTGTTGTGGCTGAATTGCTGCAGCTTCGCATTCCGAAGCACCAGATTTTAATGACACTGGAACGGCGGATGAAGTGCGGCGTCGGGAAATGCGGCCATTGTATCATCGGCGGATATATCTATACCTGCCTGGACGGGCCGATTTTTACTTACTGGGATGTGATCCATATGAAGGGATTGATTTAGTATTTAGTATATGGTATATAGTATGTGGTATATCGTATATCGTATTTGGTATGGAGTATGTAGTATATAGTGCACTATTTCATGAGTATTGTATTATATTGTCAAGATTTTCTAAAATACTATCTATCAATGAACCCCTCTATATCTCCCCTTATAAGGGGAGATATTATTGAGATAGTATTTTTGAAAATCATCAAATTTAAAGGAATTTTTATACATCAGGAGAAATATTTTGGATAACGGAAAAAAACGTGTCGGACTCTATGGTTTTACCGGCTGTAACGGCGATCAGTTAACCATCATTCACAGTGAGGACAAGCTCCTGGATTTCTTTGGTTCGGCCGAAATAAAATCCTTTTCGCTGGCGAAAAGCGATAACGATAATACCGAACTGGACATTGCGCTCGTGGAAGGATCGATTTCGAATCAGGAACAGGCGGAGCAGGTGAAAGAAATCCGTGAGCGGACCAAGTTTCTGGTTGCCATCGGGAATTGTTCCTGTTACGGGGGTATTCAGGCCATGGAATTGGGCGGCGGGGGCTGGGACAAGAGATTCCGGGCGGTCTACGGCGACAACTTTTTCGAACTGCGGACCCCGATCGAATCCAAGCCCATCGATGTATTCGTTCATGTGGATTTTTACATTCCGGGGTGTCCCATCGACGCGGATCAATTTTTTTATTGTTTTTCCCATTTTATCCGCGACAATGTTCCGGCGTTTCCCGATCATCCCGTGTGTGCCGAGTGCCGGTGGAAAGAAAACGATTGTCTCCTTTTGAAAGGCATTATGTGTGTCGGGCCTTTGACTGCTTCCGGATGCGGTGCGGTATGTCCTTCTCACGGATTGCCCTGTCTCGGATGCTGGGGACCGGTCGATGAAGCCAATGTCTCTTCTGAATTCAATCTGTTGAAGGAGAAGGGATTTAGCATCGAGGAAATTAAAAATCGTTTCCGAATCCATACTGGCAGCGGTATGATGAAACCATTGAAAAAAATATTGGGAGTCCTATAATGCGAGAAATTGTTGTTGAACCTTTGGCCCGCGTTGAAGGTGAAGGTGGGATTACCGTTCAGATCGAGGGAAGCCGGGTAAAAAAGGTTCGATTTGATATACTGGAAGGCACGCGTCTTATCGAAACACTGGTTGTCGGTAAAACACCTGAGGAGGATGTTAGTATTACCTGCCGGATTTGTGCGATTTGCACGATTTCGCACCGGTATGCCGCCCTGCGCGGTCTGGAAAAGGCACTCGGAATTGAAATCCCGCCGAAGGCCCATTGGATGCGTTCACTGATGCACATGGGCGAAATGCTGGAAAGCCATTCTTTGCATGTTTTTTTTCTGGCCCTTCCAGATTTTCTGGGGTATCCGTCCGCTGTCGCGATGGCTGAAAAATATGGAGAGGACGTTCTGAAAGCGCTCGAACTGAAAAAATTTGCCAATCATATCATGAAGATGACCAGCGGGCGCATGATTCACGGCGAAAATCCAACCGTAGGCGGATTTGGTAAATATCTTGACCATACAACCCTTTTAAATATTAAAAAACAATCTCAAAAATATATTCCCTATGCCGAGCGGGCTTTAGAAATTCTGGCAAGTCTGGAGATTCCCGATTTTTATGAAATGGATACGGTATTTATGTGCTGCGAGCCGGGCAATAATGAGTTTGGCATCGTCGGAGATCAGATTCGTATCTCGACGGGTGAAGTGGTCGATTCTGCGGAATATAAAAAGCTGACCAACGAATTTTTCGTTTCTCACTCTGCGGCAAAACACTGTCTTTATAAGAAGAAACCCTATACGGTGGGCGCATTGGCCCGAGTCAATAATCTGGGCGAACGGCTGAAAGGCCAGGCCGGAAAGCTGTATAAAAAATACTGGAACAAACGATGGTTGAAAAATCCGATTTTCAATAACCATGCGCAGGCTATTGAAATGGTGTGGGCGCTGGAACAGATTCCCGGATATGTCGATAACATACTCAAATATAAAAAAGATCCTCCAATAGTGGCACCGGCACGCACCGAAGGATCTGGAGTCGGATCTGTTGAAGCGCCGAGAGGAACGCTTTATCATTATTATCAGATCAAAGACGGTCTGGTGGCCGAATCCAACTTCATTATTCCAACAGGCCAAAGTCTGGAAGATATTGAAAAATATATGAGAAAAGCTGTTGAGAACCTTCTGTCTCAAGATGCGGATGATCAAACCATTCGATACCATTGCGAAGTGATTGCACGTGCGTATGATCCTTGTATCAGTTGTTCGACTCATCTTGTTCAGGTAGAGCATGTCTGATGAAGAGGCATTGCTGAATCGGCTTTCACAGCTCGTCGAGCCGGAATCGCTGTCAATTATCGGACTGGGCAATTCCGATCGTGCCGACGACGGTGCCGGCATTCAAATTGTAACAAAACTTAAAGCCCGCTTTTTTGAGCGGGTTTTTTTGGAAACAGAACAGGGTGTGGAAGGACTTGTTTTTGATTGCCTGGAGAATCAATCCATAAAATCTGTTTTATTTATCGATGCGGTCAATTTTCAAGGCCGCGCCGGCGAGATCCGATTGTTCACCATCCATGATGCTGGACAATTCGTTCCCGCAATCTCCACCCATAAAGTGCCGCTAACGATGTTGATGGAGCTTATTGAAAAGCATCACAAAAATCCGTTTCTGATTGGTATTCAACCCAAATCGATTGAGCTGTTCGGGAAAATGAGCAGTGAGGTTGCAAAGGCAGTTCAGGCTTTGGATAAGCTGCTTATTGATTTTCTTTCATAATCCCATATGATTATCTGTAAATCTCCGAATTAAGATTCCCCAAATACACCCGAAGTTGTCTGCCGGTTTTCAATATTTTCTCCTTGACAATTGTAAATATTTTATTTATAATCTCATATACAAAAAAAATCGGAGGCTTATCGATTTATACATGAAAAAATATTTTTTTGTATCCTGTTAAAAGTATCCGTTACTTGTATTCTCATCTCATCTGATAAATCTCACTCTGTTATTTTATTTGTCCCGTCCTGTCCGGGAACTCTGCGAAGCTCAAAAAGGCACTTCTTTTTATTCGGATTCCAGAATTTAGTTATCGTCTTTTTCGACCGGTTTCATCTGTCTATTCATTGATTATCAAAAAACACAATTCATTGTTTTTGGAAGAGTGAAAAGACTTCCTGTTCTTTAGTCAAAGCAGTCCATCACAAAGAACTTGATAAGGAGGATGAATATGAATTCTCTGCTATATCCTATTCTCGTTCCGCTCCTGTTTGGTATTGTTTGTGTTGTTTTGCCCAAAAAGATGGTTGTTCCAAAATGGGTGCTGGCATTGATTTGTACTGCAGGAATTTTTATTTTCAATTTTTTCTTGTTCTTCAACAAACCGTTAGAGTACATTTTAAACGATCAAATTATTCTCAGACTGGACAACCTGAGCGGATTTATTCTTTTAGCATCCGGATTATTTGGATTTCTCATCACTCTTTATTCAATAAAGTATATGGAAGGCAAAGGCAATTACGGCATTTACTATGGCGCATTGCTCTGGACCCTGGGAGCTTCGCATGGTGTTTTATTGGCCAATCATCTTCTTGTGCTTTTATTATTCTGGGGTTTTCTCGGAATTACACTTTATTTACTGGTGCTTACGGGTGGGGGCGAAGCTGCGCCTGCAGCCAAGAAAACACTTATCATTGTTGGTGGAAGTGATGCGCTGATGTTGCTGGGGATTCTTGTGATCTACAATCTGTCTTCTACATTTGAGATGGATAAAATTGCACTTCCATTTCATTCCTTTTTGCCATATCTCGCGTTTTTTTGTCTTTCCCTGGGCGCGTTTGCCAAAGCGGGGGCTATGCCCCTTCATACATGGATTCCGGAAGTCGCCGAGCATGCCCCTGTTTCCGTCACGGCCTATCTGCCAGCCGCTCTGGATAAACTCCTGGGTATCTATCTGTTAGGAAGAATGTGTTTATCCCTCTTTAAAATGTCATGGATCCCCAATTTCTATTTGATGGCAACAGGTGCAGTAACCATACTGGCAGCTGTGATGATGGCATTAATCCAGCACGATCTGAGACGTTTACTGGCCTATCATGCGGTTTCACAAGTCGGATATATGGTTTTAGGACTCGGGACCGGAAATCCCATTGGTATCGCCGGGGGTATTTTTCACATGTTAAACCACTCCGTTTATAAGGCATGTCTCTTTTTATGCGGCGGGGCAGTTCAGCATCGAGCAGGGACAACCGATTTGAATAAACTGGGTGGATTGGGTAAACTCATGCCTGTTACATTTTTTTCTTTCTTGGTCGCAGCTTTTGCCATTTCCGGAATTCCGCCACTCAATGGCTTCTTTTCCAAATGGATGGTTTATCAGGGATTGGTGGAAGTGGGTAAAACAGGCGGGCATTTGTGGGTTGTCTGGCTGGTAGCAGCAATGTTTGGCAGCGCCCTTACTTTGGCGAGCTTTATGAAACTCACACATTCCATTTTCCTGGGGATTCCCGATAAGAGAATTGAATCGCGGAAAATAAAAGAAGTCAGTACTGTCATGATCATTCCCGTTATTGTATTGGCGTCTATTTGTATCCTTTTTGGAATTTTTGCTTATTCAATACCGGTAAAATACTTTTTAATACCGTCTGTACCTCACTTTTTATATCCCGGGATCTGGTCACCGGGGCTGGCGACTGTCATGATCTTAATGGGAATTGTTATCGGTTTGATTATTTATATGGCGGGAAAAATTTTGTCCGTGCGGGAAGCTGAGAGTTTTATTGGCGGAGAAAAATTGCCTGCAGTAACAAGGATTACAGGAACCGGATTTTATGATACAATTAAAAATATAAAAGGAATCCGGAAGATTTATACATGGGCAAATAAAAAAAGATTTGACATTTATGAAGTAAGCGGAACAGCGATTATGGGCGTGACAAAATTTCTAAGAAAAGCGCATTCCGGCGTACTGACATCCTATATGATCTGGTTTGTTATTGGACTATCGATACTTTTGTTAATATTGCTGTAACAGTTTAAGTTGCGATTCAATGTTGTTCAATTTCATTGATTGCTTATTTAATCTATCATTATTATACGAGTGTTTTTCAATTGAATTGGTTTTATTGCTGACTGTATTTTTTTAATCGGTTTAATAAAATCAATTTCCATTAAGGTTATATTTTTATCTTATTTTTATTGTGCTTGTTTTCACAATAAATACAATTTTAGTACATTTTTTTCTTGACAAAAGTAAATAAATTTCTTATACTGTTCTAACTAATTTTAAGATTTTCTTCCAAATATGTCTTCTGAAATGTATTATATCGGAAAAGCTCACTGGGGGAGCATCCTG
>CAZTZL010000053.1:0-18278 GCA_964617625.1 uncultured bacterium | reverse complement strand
TTGGATATGAAGCGCCGTAATGCAGTGTGCCGTACACCCGGTTCGGCTCCTGCCCCAGTTCCTCCATAATATCGATCTCGCCGCTGGCCGCCCACCCTCCGTAATTTCCGTATGTGGAAAGCATCCAGAGCGCAGGCCACAGCCCCTGCCCTTCGGGAAGTTTGGCGCAGATCTCGAACCGGCCGTATTTCCAGTCGCCCTTTCCCGCCGTTCTGATCCGGGCAGATGTATATTCCCGTGTACCGTCCGAACCGGTATAACGCTCCTTCATGGCCTGAATGATGAGAACGCTATCCTCCACCCAAGAATTCACGTTCCGGTCGGTATAATACTGAAGCTCATTATTCCCACCCCCCTTTCCATTCACCTCATGTTCCCATTTGTCCGGATCGATCGCCGATCCGTTAAACTCGTCGTTCCATACAAGCTTCCATCCTTCGGGGACGGGGATATCGCTGTTCTTTCCTTTCCCGGTCTCAGTAGTATTCTCTTTCTGGCAAAAAACCAGACAGGAAATCAGAGTAACAATAACCATGACGCCCTTATCAATCAGATATTTTTTTACTTGCTTCAATTTCTGTCCCCTTATCAATAACTGTTGTTTCAAATTATTCGACTTCGAAACTGCCTTCTGCCCGGATATCCGCGGAAGAGCTGCCAACCTGAACAATGAATTCCCCGGGTTCAACCGTCCACCGGTGATTCTTCACATCCCAGAAAGTTAGATCTTCAAACGAAAGGCTGAATTCGACAGTTCTAATTTCACCGGCATCGAGATGAATCCGCTGAAATCCTCTCAGCTGTTTGATCGGACGGATCACGCTGGCCTCTGTATCCCTGACATAACACTGTACAACCTCATCCCCCGGCTGGACACCTGTATTCTGAACATCAATTGAAACCCGGACCGTATCCATCATGCCGATTGATACCGGTGTAATTTGCAGATGATCATAACTGAAAGTCGTATAGCTCAATCCGTACCCGAACGGATAGAGTGGTTTCTCTTTGAGATACATGTAAGTTCTTCCCTGTGTGATATCGTAATCATGGAATGGAGGAAGCTGGTCGTCGGATTTGTAAAATGTGAGAGGCAGTTTTCCACCGGGATTGACATCCCCGAAAAGCACTTCGGCAATGGCCGTTCCTCCGGACTGCCCCGAAAACCAGGTTTCAAGAATGGCAGGCACATGCATGTCCGCCCAATTGAGGGCAAGCGGATTGCCGTTCACGAGAACGAGAATCACATTCGGATTCACACCGCAAACAGCCTGAATCAGTTCGTTCTGACTGCCGGGCAACTCGAGACTCTCCATGTCCATCCCCTCCCTCGATACAGAATTATCCGAACCCATGACAAGAATTGCCACATCACAGCTTTCGGCCAGTGCAACTGCTTTGACATAGCTGTCCTCGGCGTTAAAATCCGCAACGAATTTCACCTCGGCAGAAATTCCGTGCTCATAGTATTCGATCTTTACATCATATTCTTTCCCGGCTTCGAGCTGGGCCGAAACCAGGTCGGTCATCGAACTGCGGTCGGCCCATTTGTCAATAAGCAGTTTTCCATCCAGATAAAAACGCACGCCGTCATCCGAGGTTAAACCGATCTGATAGGTTCCCGTTTCCGGAGGTTTGAGAGTGCCTGTCCATCGTACAGAAAAACGGTCCGAGCCAACATCGGGATGGGGCCCGCCCTGATCCCAGTCGAAATCAACGGCTTTATCGATGCGAACCAGCACCGGTTCTCCGGAAAGGGTCATGTTATTGAAATACTCTCCCTTCAAGCCGTGCTTTCCGGTTCCATCTTTCGGAGTCAAATATTTTGAGTCAATGGGACCAAGGACTGCCTTGCTTTTCATACCACACCCTTCTTCAAAAATCACATCGGCCTTGTCTTCCACCCGTTTTCTAATACCTTGCAGCGGCGTGACGCGAAAAGCCGGCGATCCGCTGTATCCGCCAAAAACGCAGCGGTTTGCGTTTGGGCCGATTACGGCAATCTTTTTAAATTTGTCGGGATTCAGGGGAAGAAAACCGTTCTCGTTTTTTAATAAAACGATCGATTCCCGGGCGGTCTGAAGCGCCAGGTCGCGGTGTTTCTGACAGTCGATCACAGAAGCATCGATTCGGCTGTAAGGCACTTTTTCCGGCGGATCGAATTCACCTAAAAGAAATCTGGCTTTCAGCACCCGGCCAAGAGCACGGTCGATCTCCTCCTCTGTAATCAGTCCGTCTTGAACCGCTTTCCCCAGCGTATTTTGATAGGAATCTCCACAATTCAGATCACAACCTGCCTTCACGCCCAGAGCCGAAGCCTCGGTCAGGCTGGATGTGTATTGATGATTTTGGTAAATATCGGAGATGGCGCCGCAATCTGAAACGACATATCCCTGAAATCCCCATTCTTTTCTCAGTACCTCGCCGAGCAGCATCGGATTGCAGCAGCAGGGAATCCCGTTCAGCGCGTTATACGCTCCCATGACCGAATATGCGCCTCCCTTCATGACGCAGGCCTTGAAAGCGGGAAAATAGTATTCCTGCAGATTTTTTTCGTCCACTTCGGACGATCCGTAATGCCGGCGGTTCTCCTCGTTATTGGCCACATAATGTTTCGGCGTGGAAACTATTTTCAGATATTTCGAATCGTCTCCCTGCAGACCCTTAACAAATGCAACTCCGATCCTGGAGGTCAGGCAGGGATCCTCTCCGTACGCTTCTTCGGTTCTGCCCCATCTCGGGTCCCGGCTGATGTTTACCACCGGCGACCAATAGGTTAATCCCTTTCCGGTTTTTTTATTCATGCCCCGGGCTTCATCCGAAATCGCTTCCGCGACCCGATGTATCAGATCGGGATCCCATGTACTCGCCATTCCGATGGCCTGAGGAAAAACCGTGGCCGTTCCCGACCAGGCTAGGCCATGCAGACATTCGCTCCAGTAATTATATGCAGGAATGCCCAGCCTGCGAATAGCTGGCGCATCGTTTCCCATTTGTGAAATTTTCTCTTTCAATGTCATCCGGGAAAGCAGGTCCGTCACCCGCTGATCTACAGGTTTGCTGTCATCCAAAAACCCCTGAACCGTTCCGGATTCCGCAGAAAGATTAACTTTTGTAACCGATGTGGTAGAGCAGCCGGCTAAAATAAATGCGATAAGTCCCAAAAACACACACTTCAAAAAAACGGATAAAAAAGATGAACGTTTCATGGTTGGATTCCTTTTTAATAAATAATTACGAATAAGAAAGGTTATGTATTAATATAGATAGATACAGTAAAAAATCAAGTAAATTTCTATCTATCCAGACGATCCATAAAAAACACCTTGACTTTATCCGCAATATTCTTTTATTTTAAGCCGATCCATCTTTTAAAATCCGTTTGAAAATTTCACAATTCCATCTCCAAATCAAAAGGATTAAAATGAAAGCCGTTCCCATATTCCAGGTCGATGCGTTTGCTGACGAACCCTTCGGCGGTAATCCTGCCGGTGTCTGTATTCTTCCCGTGAAAAAATCCGAACTCTGGATGCAGAACATCGCAAGAGAAATGAATCTGTCCGAGACCGCTTTTCTTTTCAAACAGAAAAGCCACTTCAATCTCCGCTGGTTCACTCCCGTGACAGAGGTGGAACTGTGCGGACACGCCACACTGGCCAGCGCCCACATCCTCTATCAATTCGGGCATCTTAAGCCAGACGAGCCGGCCAGATTTCAAACATTGAGCGGGCTTTTATCGGCAGAAAAAGAGGGGAAGGTGATCGTTCTCGATTTCCCTGCAGCACCGGAACGTTCCGCATCCATGCCCGCCGGATTGAAAGAAGCGCTGGGGATCACTCCCAAATATGTCGGCATCAACAAATTCGATTATCTTCTCGAACTGAATTCGGAATCGGAAGTCATAAACCTCCAACCGGATTTTGAACGTCTTAAACAGGTTCAGTCCCGCGGCATTATTATGACGGCCCATGCGGACGGAGAGAAATACGATTTTGTCTCCCGCTTTTTCGCCCCGGCAGTCGGGATCAATGAAGATCCCGTCACCGGTTCGGCCCACTGCTGCCTCGGACCCTTTTGGTCAAAAAAGTTAGACAAGAAAATCTTGACCGGTTATCAGGCTTCTGAACGGGGAGGCGTCGTTCGAATTGAGATGAAAGAGAACCGTGTCCGGCTTGGCGGAACAGCAGTGACGATTTTAAAAGGAGAAGTCCTCGTATAAAAATGTATGAAGAATCTGTAAACCTTTCGCAAAAAAATGATGTGGTTGTTATCCGGGACGCTCTGCAAAAACGCTGGCTCTATTTTCACAATCCGGAGCATGTATTCTGTATTCATCACATCGATGAGATTCTTCCGGCTCTCAAAGAAATTGAGCAAGAAGTATCCGCAAACGGACATTTCGCCGCCGGGTGGATCGCATACGAAGCAGCCCCCGCTTTTGATGACGCAATGACAATCAAAGAGAGTGATTCTTTTCCCCTGCTCTGGTTTGGAATATACACAAAACCTGAAGAGGCCACATTCATAAAAACAGATGTGCAACCGATTGCATGTCCCCAACATTGGAAACCCACGATATCCCGGGACGAATATCGAAACGCTGTCCGGATGATTAAGCAGTATCTAAAAAATGGAGACACGTATCAGGTCAACTTTTCATTCCGACTGCGTTCATTATTTCATGAGGATTCCTGGCTCTATTTCAGGAGTCTCGTTTATTTGCAGGAAAACAGCTATGCCGGTTATATTAATACTGAAAACTGGACTCTCTGCTCACTTTCGCCTGAACTTTTCTTCAGTTTAAATGGAACAGAGCTTGTTTCCCGTCCAATGAAGGGAACCATTTCAAGGGGATTGACGCAGCAGGATGATCTCGTAAACTCGAAAACCCTCCGGCAGTCCGAAAAGAATCGGGCGGAAAACGTGATGATTGTCGATATGGTCAGAAACGACATGGGCCGGATTGCGGAAACCGGAACTGTTCGTGTAAATGATCTTTTCACCATTGAAAAATACACGACTCTCTGGCAGATGACGTCCTCTGTTCAAGCGAAAACAAAAGATTCAATAAGCGATATTTTCAAGGCGCTATTCCCGCCCGCATCCATTACGGGCGCACCCAAGATTCGAACCATGCAGATTATAGAAGAACTTGAAACAACACCGCGCCGCATTTATACGGGAAGTGTGGGATTTATCGGTCCGAATCGCCGGGCACAATTTAATGTGGCTATACGAACTGTTCTCATTGACAAAAAGAAACAGGAAGCCGAATATGGTACCGGAGGAGGCATTGTCTGGGATTCCCTCGAACAAATGGAATTTGAAGAATGCCGGACCAAAGCAAATATCCTGATTCAAAAAATCCCTGAATTTTCTTTGCTCGAATCCATGCTCTGGACACCGGAGGAAGGCTATTTTCTGCTTCCGTATCATTTGAAAAGGCTTAAAGATTCGGCTGATTATTTTTCTTTTTATTTGGATTGCGGCAGGATCGAACAACAACTCAACCGGTTTGCGCAAACTCTCTCTACAACTCCCCAAAAAATTCGTCTGCTTATCGTCAAGGATGGAACTCCTTTACTAGAAACAAATTCATTGGATTATTCTCGATACAGAAACGGAAAACGGATCGGAATCGCCAAATATCCGGTAAACAGCTCCGATCCTTTTCTCTATCACAAAACAACCCACCGGCAAGTTTATGAACAGGCACTCTCCCAAAATCCGGAGTACGAAGATGTAATTCTATGGAACAAAAAAGAAGAAATTACGGAATCATGTTTTGCCAATATAGTCGTCGAATTGGAAGGTAAATTATTTACTCCCCCGGTTCAATGTGGTTTGCTTGCCGGTACGTACCGGGCATACCTGTTGGAAAAAGGAGAAATAAAAGAAAGAATCATCATGAAATCCGATCTTGAATACAGTTCACATATTTATTTGATCAACTCGGTACGCAAAAAGCAGGAAGTCGTCCTGAATCATAATAGTTGGGATCAACAATTAATCAATAAAAGAGAAAGGAGAATATGATGGGTACCAAAGGAAGAGAAATCGTAGGTAAAAATATTGGCAAGGTGATTGAACTCCTGAATAAGGCCTTTGCCGATGAGTGGCTGGCGTATTATCAATACTGGCTCGGCGCCAAAATCGTGGCCGGTCCGATGAAGGATGCGGTGATTGGTGAATTGATGCAGCACGCCGCTGACGAATTACGCCATGCGGACATGGTTTCAAACCGAATCATTCAACTGGGAGCCGTTCCGGCAACCACACCCAAAAAATGGTTTGAACTGACCAACTGCGGATACGATGCACCGGACAATCCGTTCGTTCAAAAAATACTCGAACAGAATATCAAAGGCGAACAGTGTGCAATCTCGGTTTACAACAATATCATCGAAGAGGTGGGATTGAAAGACCCCGTTACATACAACATCGCCGTACAGATTCTCGGAGATGAAGTTGAACACGAAGAAGATCTGCAGGCGCTGCTGGAAGATCTCTCTGCAATGTTAAAAAAATAATTATTCAGTGAGCGGCTGTCCGAAAATAAGGAAGACAAAAATAGTTCTGATCGATAGAAATAAACATCAATGAAAAACCCCTGAAATGTAAAAATTTCGGGGGTTTATTTTATCTGCTTAATTTGGGTTCAAAATAAATCGACCGGTATAAATTCAACTGCTGATAATTTCCTCAAGTTTGTCCACAATCGATTTGGCATCATCGTCCGACAGTGTAATGACCAGAATCGTATCATCGCCTGCAATCGTCCCTACAACTTCGGACCAGCCAATTTCATCAATACATTTGGCCAGCCCGGATGCGTTCCCGGATACGGTTTTCAGGATAACCATATTCCTGACAAAAATATGATCGGTCAGAAAATCGAGTAGCTCCTTTTTCAGCATCAGCCCCACATGAAACGCTTCACGTTCTTTGGTCTGGACAAAACGGAATTTTCCCTCTTTGCTTCGTACTTTGATGATGCCCATTTCTTTCAAATCCTTGGAAAGCGATGATTGACTGATATCGATATCCTCTTTTTTCAATTCATCCAGAAGCATTTGCTGGGATTCGACCGGGATGGTTTCGATAATTTTCAAAATATGAAAATGCCGGTTCTTCTTGCTCATAACTGATTCCCTCTCAATATTTTATAACAATCTCTGATAATATTTTATTCATTGAAATGAGCCACATAAATCATCCGTATTTCACGGCTGCTCCCGAAAACCTGATCTTGATTCTCAAGAATATTTTTCCAGCTGAATTCAATAAAAAAGCGTTGTGAAAAAGACCAGCGCACACCCGCATTCAAATAACCTTTTCCGGAACCAATGGCATTGTCACTGTTATCATTGATGGCTGCATCGTATTCCCCGAGCAGACAGAGTTCGGGATTGAGCCACTTGTGACAACCCGCAAATAAATTGGCATCCCTGTCCCCGTCATCGGTTTCCAAACTGAAATTTGCTCCGATATGCAGACCCAATCCCCCCAGAAAGGAGGTGTTTTTGCTCAATACCGTATAAAATCCTTTGGATTTGATTGCATATCGTTTTAATCCTTTATTGTAGCCCCCGTATCCCTGGGAATCGAATCCGATGACAAGAGCCGGTGAAAGATTCTGTTCCTCAAAAAGAAGATATTTCACCTGAACACACGGCTGCGGATTCATGTTTATTTTCCCAATACCGATAATATTTTCTCCGCCGTAAGAAACACCCAGTGTAAAACGTCCCGTCAGTCCAACCGAGAGTGATGCGATCATTCCACCTTCCGAATACAATCTCAATCCTGTTTCGACCGATCCAACTGCGGACGTTTTCGCAACCGGAACATCCATGAGCGTACCCAGAAGCAAAGCGCCAGGCTGCGCAATCGCGGACGATATAAACAGAGAAAACAACAACAAAGAAAAGAGGAACTTTTTCATGAGAAAGTCTCTCAAAAAGTAGAAAAAAATATCATATATGAAAATATCAGATATTGATTATCAAAATAAGTGAAAAAAATCTAAATGTCAAGAAAATTTCAGCAAAGACTGTTTTAAAATAAAAAGCCCGTTACATGATAGAGTAACAGGCTTTTATCCCTAAAGAGATAGACTTTACATCCGGTACAGCAGAGAAACAAGAACTTTTTTCATCTCTATTTTTTCTTTTGAAAAATCTCCGCCAACAACCCCGTCCCAGCTCGTGGATGCAACTCCGAGATCGAATTCAACCTGTTCGGAAGCAGCAAAACCAGCTCCCAGCGAATAGACTTTGCGGTCCCAGCCCGGAAGCGCATCCTTGAAAGGAGAGGGATAAACCGCATAACCGCCGCGAAGGGTTACACCGGTTCCGGGAATTCCGAATTCACCGCCAAAACGATAATTGATAACATTTTCCAGGTTCTGTTTAATCTCCAGATTGGCTCCGGATTGTGTTTCATCGCCGGATGGCGGTTCGCTCTTGTATTTAATCTGACTGTAGTCAAACAGTTCAACATCTCCCGAGATCATCATCGGACCGACATTGACTGCTCCGCCAAAACGAAATACCCAGGGCGACTGAATTTTGTATACGAATTTGCCGTTGTCTTCATAGGTCGTCGACGCGCCGTCATCCCAATTCATGACATCACGATAATTCCAATCTTCATCACTTTTCAAAGTCAATGGAGTCACAATTGTGCCGCCAAAACGAAACCGATTCTGATACCGGTACAAAACACTTAAATTGAGATTGATTCCGCTGAATTCGGTCACGATTTGCTCAGTGGAGGTTGTATCGGAAAACCACCAGATATCATACGGCTCATCCAGTTCCTTAAACTGATGGGTGTAATCATCCTTTCCTCCCCAGAAATTGACCGAACCACCCAGAAAGAGATCCGGAGACATCTCCACGGAAAAACCTAAAGAGACATTGTGAAGTCCTCCCTCTTCGAGCCAGCTGTATTCCTGTGTTACGGAATCTCCCGGCGTGGAGAGGAAATAGGAAAAAACAAGTGAATTGTCAAACTGCCTCACATTGTGATAACCCGCCGCAAACACAAGACTGCCTCTGGAAGTGGGAATCGGTATAACCAGCCCTAAAGAATTGAGTTTTGTATAACTTGACGACTCTGAATAGTTTGTTCCGGAAAGAGTAATCTGGTCATTCGAACTTAAATGTCCCAGCGTCCCAAAAAATTGTGATTTTTGGATCTGCCCCAAACCGGCCGGATTATAATAAAGGGCGGTGTAGTCATCCGCAACACCTGTATAAGCCCCTCCCAAACCAAGAGCCCTCGCACCGACGGCCCAGGGATGTCCCCAGAGAAAAGGGATATCTTGTGCAAGAAGAACCGAAACCGATAAAAAGGACATTAAAAATATATAAAAAATCGTTTTACGTTCCATGAAACCCTCCGGTATAAAAGACATTTATTTCCGAGTTCGGCTGCCTCTGCTGCTTGAACTTTTACTGCTGGACGAACTGGAACTGCTTGAACTTGAACTACTCGAACTGGAGGAACTGCTGCTTGACGAACCGCTGCTTGTACTTGATGAAGAACTTGAAGAGCTTTTTCGTACACGAGAACTCGAACTGGGTGAAGATGACGAGCTGCTTTTCCTTGATGTCGAATAAGGAGTACTTGTTTTCCGAATGCGCTGGCTGCCCGATGATCCGGTTCCTTTGCTTTTTGTTGCTGAACTTTCCTGACTGTTTTCTGTTTTTCTGATCCGATAACCCGAAGAGGAAGAACCCGATCCCACACCTTTTGAAGCATTTATATCCGTTGAAGTTTTTCGGATACCGCGGTCCATATCAGTGGTTGTGCCTCTTCCTGCATAATTCGTGCTTCCTGCAATTCGGGTTCCTGTCATTGATGAAGCAAAGTTCTTTCTGATCCTGCCGATATTATCGTCGCGCTCAAATGGTCGTTTCTTTTCTGTTGAATAGGTATAATAACCATCCCAGTAAGCCCAGTATGGATCATAATAATACCAGCCGTAATAAGGCCTGTACCAGGAATTGTAATAGTAACCGCTGTACCAGGGATCACCCCACCATGGATCATAATAACCCCAATGGAACTGCCAGTAAGAAGAATAGCGCCACCAATAAGGTGATGTCCAATAGGGATCGAAGTAGACATCCTGGGGATAAAAATCTCCATAATAATAATGCTCATGCACGACAGTGGTCTCTTCATCCTCTCCTTGGGTGTTTTCTTCCTCATAAACATCATCTTGGTAATTATACTCATCAGCGTCAGCATAGCGCACTACAGTTTTGGGGATAATAACGACTGTGTAGCAACCGGATAGAAACAAGGCAATACCCGCTGCGAATGCAAAAAATAATATTTTAGTTCGTTTCATTTCCATCGCCCCCTTTCGAGGTTAAATGGGTTTAAAAACAAGGTTACCATTATATTTTACGTCAAGGAAATCACAGGGTTTCCGCAATCACTTTATTGTCTATGAAGATTTTACAATAAAATTTATAAAAATACAAGCTCTTTTTATTATTGGACAAGATCAAACAAAAACCTATTCCATTACCATCTTCATTTTAACAGAGGTACAGTTTTTGCATAATGGCTTATACCAGTAAATATTTTGCATTACCTTTTAGTAACGGTTGTTTTTAAATATTTCTCTATGTTAAATTAACGTAACATATGTGTCTGATAAATAACATCTTAATATTGTCCTGTTTGAGGAAACAATATAAGCCGATAAATAAGATTTTTAATTCAGTATGAATCCGAATTATTTCGAATTGAATTTCCTTTTCAATTTGGGATGAAAAATAATGACAACAAACCATATATTATGGAGAAGAAACCCATTTCTATCAAGAACCTGAAAAATGTTATCCCAAGGACATTGGATTTGGTTAAATTAAACAAACAATCCACTGCTGTTTGGAATCTGCCTGACTGCCTTTGTATCACGGATGACAATTACAGATTGAAGTATGTGGCTTCCTCATTCACAAAAATGGTTGGCTATTCACCGAAAGACCTTTTGGGAAAACATTTGTTTTCCTTCTTTCCTGCCAAATGGTCCAGGGCTGTAAACACACAATTGAAAAAGGCTCCCGTTAATGATAAAATAACTTTCCAAATCTGTCTCAGACACAAATCCGGAAGTGTTTTTCCAATCCATCTTTGCAGGATACCCTTTCCTGTGAATCAATCTTTTCACTACCTCTATCTGACAATTGGCAATGGCCATTCGAATCAAATAAAAAAGGAACCGGACCCAGTGTACAACATCCATTTTCAAAAAGAAGGGGACATGAGAAATAAAGCCTCACATACCGATCAAAATCATATTGAATTATTGAATTTGATGAAGGAACTGCACACGAACAGCGAATACCCGATTCGATGGCAAATTATTCTTAAGCGGTTGAAAAAGACAATCCATTACGACAGTGCTATTGTCTATTTATACGATCATGAAAAAAATACCATAAAATATGAAGCAGGCAATGGACTCTCGGTTGGAGAAATCAGGAAAGCGAAAAAATCCGTTTCCGCAGACAACTGGAAAAATGCGATAGAAAACGGAGAACCCCTTCTCGAAGTCACTGTCCAAAACAGCTCCCGGTCCGGATCGGTCGACATGCTTCATAATGTCCAATCCTGTTTGACTGCGCCGTTAAAAATTGTGAATCACGTTCTGGGAATTCTTGAACTCCGAACGAATAAAAAATTAGGATATTCCCAAAAAGATATTGATACCATCTCAATATTCTCAACCTATCTTGGCTCACTGCTTTTAAATTATCGTTTGATTCCACAATTCAATAATATGGAAAAATACAAACAGCTTTTCAATAAAGCCAACATCCCGATTTTCTTCTGCAGAAAAGACGGACGGCTCATCGGCTGTAATCCTGCTTTTCAGGAATTGCTGGGATTCACTTCAAGAAAACAGACTCTGAAATCCAATCTGTTTAATCATATCCAGCTCTATCCAAACGGCAAGAAGACTTTTCGACAGCTGATTCGAAAATGCGGCTTTTTTATCAACCTGGAAATACTGTTAAGAAACACCGACAAAAAATCTCTTCCTGCATTGATCAGTATTGAACCTTCCAGCAGCAATGAAGGACAAATTATCGGATACGAAGGAACCCTCCAGGATATTTCTGAAAAAAGGAAACAGAAAGAAGAACTCATACAAGCTCAAAAAATGATTACCATTGGCAGTTTAACCGGCGGCATCATTCACGATTTCAACAATCTGTTAGGCGGCATTATGGGATGCGCTTCAATGATTATGGGAGAAATGTCCAAGAGAAACAAATATTATCAGGATGTGGAAACCATCTTCACTGCCTCAAAAAAGGCAGCCGAACTCACTGCCGATGTACTCTCTTTTTCTCGAAAGGACAAACACCAGGTCAAAACCGTTTCGATTAATGATATTATCTCCGAGGTGATTCATATTCTATCCCGAACCATCGATAAGTCCATACAGATCAAGCTCAACCTTTTCCCTGATGTGGTACCTATCGAAGTTGATGCCAGCCGGATTCAGCAGACCTTGATGAACATCTGCATCAACGCCCGGGATGCCATGCCTGCGGGAGGAGATCTGATTATCGAAACAGAAAATGTCATTGTAGACAAACCTTTCAACAAACCGCATCTCAAAATTAATCCCGGAACTTATATACTTGTCAAAATCAGTGACACGGGAATAGGAATCCCTCCTGATACGATGGATAAAATATTTGAACCTTTCTTCACCACCAAAACCAGAAAAAACGGAAGCGGCCTAGGATTGGCCATTGCATATGAAATCGTTAAGAACCATAACGGCGGGATCCACGTCGAAAGTTCTCCCGATGGTGGGACCACGTTTGGCATCTACCTTCCCGCAAGCAATGCCCACATCGAACAAAGAGTCATCATACCGGATAGTGTTTCATTGCCGAAAGGTTCGGAAACCATTCTTCTTGCGGACGACGAAGAATTGATCCGCAACATGGGCAAGCGGATGCTGGAAAAGTTCGGATACAAGGTGCTTGTAGCCGATGATGGCGAAAAAGCGCTCGAAATGTACCGGGAAAAGAAAGACCAGATCGATGCGTTGATACTCGATATTATCATGCCCAAACTCGACGGCATCAAGGCTTTCATGGAAATTAAAAAAATCAATCCCAATGTAAAAGTGCTTCTATCCACAGGTTCGCTTCTCAATGGAAAAGAAACCAAACTTCGTAAACAGGGCGTGGCAGGACTCCTCCAAAAACCATTCCTCGCCAGTGAAATGTTAAAAATACTGAGACAAACACTCGATTGATTCTACTCCTAATCACCACCACCTCATGATCCCCGCCGGCCTGCATTTCCGGCGGGGATTTTTTATTAAAAAATTATATTTTACTTGATTTATTTGAAAACATATATTATTTTAAAAGCATCTTTTCCATAAATGTTTGACCATTCAACATTTCAAAATAGATATAACTCATTTTAGAATAGATAATGATTTAGTTATATAATTTTGACTTCTTTTTTTGTTGAATTTTATAAACCACCAATCATGGTAGACTGAGCATGAAAAAGTCCATTAGTATTTCATTCTATCAAAACTTGTTTCATCTCTAAATATTGGCCACTTATGAAATTCAAAAGATCCGATTTGAGAACCTGCAGATCCGATCGAATAATTACTGAAAAAATTGACTGATTTACATCGGGACATTCGAACAAATAACCCAACACTCCTACAGGAGGTCATTTCAGAACTTTACAGATTTGGATTTCTAAGAATAAAAAATGTAATAATATCTTAGGCATTTTAAATAGGGAGAAACCAATAATGAGACAAAGTATAATAACAAAAATAATGATCATTCTCTTTTGCTCAGCATTTACAAAAACATGGGGTGGAAATGTAATCGACAGACTCAAAATTACCATTGATCAAAACAAACAGATTTCGGTCGATCCAATAGATACAATGATGATTTCTCCGAGTCAGAAACTTATGTCTATTCAATCAAACCGGATGAAAGAAGATATGGCCTTTCCCGAGTTGAAATATCAATCATTTTTTTCTGATTCAATAATAATAGGTTCCAATATATATTTTGAAAATGACAGCCTTCAGGGAACAATCGAAGATGATGCTTTTCTTTACTATCCGGACCTCTATTTGTATACAGGATCAGGATCTTCTAATTCTTATTCCTTTAATACTTCAACCCATGTTCTCTCTGTCTCAAGTAGTATAATCAATGGAGGCGGAGCTTATGCCCCACTTTTTCGAGTCGGGTGGTATCTGTCTGCTGATTTAGTTCTCGGCTCCACTGATTTAAGGGTTGTAACAGCAATTCAATCTGCTGGTCTAAATGTCGGATACTATGCAACACTGCACGGATCATCTGATCTAGATAACTTTACTAATTTGCCAGCAGGCACCTATTATATTTTCATTGTAATCGATGATTTAAATACTGTACTTGAAACCAACGAGAATAATAATATCAACTATTTTACAGCCTCATTTACATATGTAAAAGCCGGGAAGCCAGATCTATATGTTTACACAGGTAATAATTCAAATAATCAATTCACTTATAATCCATCCACTCATGCACTATCTGTGACCAACAGTATTTCCAATAATGGAACATCTGGTGCAAACAATTTCAGGGTAGGTTGGTATTTGTCAAAATACACTTCAATGGGAATCCAGGATTATTTTATTGTCTCTTCATCTGTTACCTCGGCGATTGAACCTGGCTACTTCCGTAATATTTCAGCAACTGCTAACTTAGACAATATCCAGAATCTGCCGACGGGTAACTATTACTTATGGGTCTATGCAGACGACCTTTTCCAATTAAACGAGAGCAATGAAAGCAATAACGGGAATTATTTTAACACACCTCAGATCTACTATGGAGGTCAGGGTCAACCCAACCTCTCTATTTATCAGGGAACGGGATCTGTTAATGGTTACAGATATGATGAATACTCACAAATCCTGGATGTTGTTATTAGTGTGGGGAATTTTGGAAACAGAGAGGCCGGTATTTTCCGTGTAGGCTGGTATATGTCCACAGATCTAACCTTGAACAATACAGACCTTCTGGTCACAACGAAATCCTCAACTGCCTCACTTTCGCCTGGTTATTTTACTCTCATACAATCACAAGCCGATCTTGATAATTTTAATGGACTGGCACAGGGTAACTATTATCTGTTTGTTTATATCGATGACACTGGGGCAATAACCGAAACAAATGAAACCGACAATGCTGCTTACTTCAATCAAATCATTCGCTATCAGCAAGTATCCACAGAACCGGATATCAATATCATGAACAGCGTATTAAATCTCAACCCACCTGAAGAGAACCAACAGCAAACTAAAAGAGAGATAGCTGAGAACTCACGTCTTGAGGTTTTAGAAAAACAATTGAGCAGCGAATATCAGACAGAAGAACTTTTGTTACAGTTTGACAGGAATGTCTCTCCTTCGGGCATTTCTCTCTTTTTCAAAAAACATGGTCTTCAAATGATCAAAGCTTACCGTATTGTGCCCAATGCCTATCTGGTAAAAATTATTGATGGCCAAAGTACGGCCGAAAAGGCAAAAAAACTAATCCAGTGTCCCGAGATAAAAACAGTTGAGCCAAACCTTAAAATTCATATTCAATCCACAACTCCGAATGATCCAGGATTTACCGGACTTTTCGGTATGCACAATACGGGGCAGACAGGCGGCACATATGATGCGGACATTGATGCTCCCGAAGCCTGGGATCTGACAACAGGCAGCCGAGATGTAATCGTCGGAGTACTCGATACAGGGCTTGATTGGGACCATCCTGACCTGGCAGCCAATATGTGGGTAAATTCCGGAGAAATCCCAGACAATAATATTGATGATGACAACAACGGATATATTGATGACATCAACGGTTGGGATTTTGCATATGATGATAATGATCCCTCAGACACGAATGGACACGGAACGCATGTAGCCGGAACAGTAGGGGCTGTTGGGAACAACGGTATCGGTGTGTCCGGTGTCAGTTGGAAAGTGAGCTTAATGGCTTTAAAATTTTTTAAAGACAAAGATGATGGCGGAGGTGGATCTATGGCTGATGCAATTACTGGAATTGAATATGCTGTTGACAATGGCGCTGATATCATACAGAGCAGTACCGGAAGTTACACGTATATTGGGACTTATAAAACCGCAATTCAAAATTCCAATTTGTTATGTGTTTTCTCAGCAGGAAATGATTCTAAAGATACGGATAGCGAAGCCCATTATCCCTCCGGGTATGATTGCGAAAATATTATTTCTGTCGCTTCGCTTGATCAAGATGATTACTTGTCGGTTTTTTCCAATTATGGTGCAAATTCTATTGATGTTGCAGCTTACGGAACGGATATACTTTCAACAAAACCCAATAATCCCACGGACATTCCTTTCGGTTATCCCTATCAGGGTTTAAGTTCCGATTATTATGGTATTATCTCTGGCACTTCCATGGCCACGCCTCAGGTTTCCGGAGCCGCTGCTCTAATTCTCTCTTATAAGCCTGAATACACCTGGATGGATCTCAAAACAACAATCCTGAACAATGTGGATGTCATCCCGTCCATGATCGGTAAGTGTACGTCTCATGGTAAGCTCAATGTTTTCAATGCGCTAACAGGAGCGGGCGCTGGACAGGGGGAACCCGTTTTCATTATTCAGAATACGGGTATTTCAAAATTAACGATTACTGAAATGTCATCAGATCAAACTTGGCTCACTACAAGCGGATATTCTGATTTTCCATTCGATATTAATGGTGGATATATTCAACAGGTAAAAGCCGATGTAGATTGGAATACGGCAGGTTCGCTCCCCCAAACCGGGATGATTACAATTCACTCCAATGATCCAGATGAGCCGATTACCGAAGTAATGGTTCACATCAATACCACAAGTGCTGTAAATGAGAAAGCATTAAATGTTCACGAATATCACCTCAGTTCAAATTATCCCAATCCATTTAATCCGGAAACAGAATTCCAATATACTATTCCATTTCGTACGCACATTCTTTTAGAGGTATATAATGTATTGGGCGAAAAACTGGAAACACTAATCAATGAGGTGCAAACCGCCGGTCTGCATAAAATCCGTTTTAATGGCTCTGCCCATGAAAGCGGTCTATATCTCTATCAATTTAAAGCAGGTGAATTTGTTAGTACAGGTAAAATGATGCTATTAAAATAGTATTATATGATTTTATAAAGGATGATGAACAAACCATTCCTCGCCAGTGAAATGTTAAAAATACTGAGACAAACACTCGATTGATTCTACTCCTAATCACCACCACCTCATGATCCCCGCCGGCCTGCATTTCCGGCGGGGATTTTTTATTAAAAAATTATATTTTACTTGATTTATTTGAAAACATATATTATTTTAAAAGCAAGTTTTCGTTGATCGTAACTCTATTCAAATTACCATAGTAAAATACCTTTTTAATTATAGAACGCGTATCCATTCAACGATATAGAATTTGTATTATTGTTGGATATGAAATACCGCTAATCATGGGAGGCTGAGCATGAAAAAGTGTATTTCCATATTAATCTGTCTGAGTTTTATTTCATCTGTTATCGCAGCTCCTTACGAAGTCAAAAACGTCCGGTTTGAAGACGAGGGTGAGACCATTGTCATTCGCTACGATTTATTTGGAGAAGATAATCAAAAATACAAGATCAATGTCTCACTTGAAGATTCCAAAGAACGTGATTTCCCAATCGGCAGGAGTACTCTTTCCGGTGATGTGGGAAAAAACATCCGAACCGGAATGCAGAAGAAAATTGTCTGGAAATTGACTGAAGATTATCCGAACGGACTTATCGGAGAGGGATTTCGGTTTACCGTATCCGCCAAACTGCAGAAGAAAAAAAGCAGTCTGCCGTTAATCATCGTCGGAGCAGGTGTTGCCGGCGGCGCCGCGGTTTACATCCTCACTAAAAAGACCACAGGCTCCATCTCCATTCAAGTATCGGATCAATATTGAGAGGTGATGTAATGAAAAAAATAAAAACACTCCTTGGATTCTTGATGCTGGGTTTTCTCGTCCGCTGCGGCCTGTTTCAACCGGAAGCGGGAACCGGATCGATTACGGTATATATTTCCAGTCCCGAAAAAACGAATGAACTCGCAAAGACAGACGCGCAGTTGTCATACGTAAAATGCATGGTTGAAAAAGGTTCGAAAAGCATTTACGACAACTACCTGA
>CAZTZL010000052.1:9992-19606 GCA_964617625.1 uncultured bacterium | reverse complement strand
TAGAAGAAGGGGGAGCTCTTGATAAATAATAAATTATTTCTGTTTGATTATAAAAAGAGGAATTTTCCTGGAGTGTATTCTGAATTGGGTAATTAAATATATTTATAAAACATTCTAAAACGGTTTGAAATTCAGAGTGATTGTCCTGATGCTGATTCTCCCACTGACAGGCCGGACAGTTATCATGAAAACGCAGGTCTGCTTCATGGTCGTGAAAAAATTCGACAAAAAGACTCAAAAAGAGGTAACAAGTCAGAAAAGAAATCAGTAAAGTGATTTGGCGGTTGGATTTTTTCTCGTGATACATCATGGATTATTGGATCATATTGTGATATCAGATAAATTTATCATAAATATAATCAGTATAAGACTGATATGCAAATATTTTTATCATATCGTGCCGTTACGTTTTTGCGCAGATGACAACGAACGATCCTTCGCCATGTCCTGTCTTCAGCGGCTCGATGGTCCGAATACTTTTGAGCGGTTTGAAAAGGGTCTGCACAAATTGAAAATTTTTAAACCCTGTATCAGTCAAATCATGGATCAGTTCTTCTGTCGAATAAAAAGTGGCATTTTGATAAAATACACTTTTATGTTTTCTCTTCTGGTAAAACCGGCCGATTTCACTGTTTTTATCGACAAAGCCGATAATCAGTTTCCCGTACGGTTTTAATGTCCTCCGTATTTCTTTGAGTGCGGCCTGGAAATTGTCCAAAAAACAGAGTGTGGTGGTCATCAATATAAAATCAAAACGGGAGGCGCGAAAAGGGAGGGCTTCGGCAATACCGGCAATGGTTATAATCCCCTTTTTATGGGCCAGCAGCCGCATTTTTGATGAAGGCTCGATACCGAACTTTATTTTCAACGGGGCAGCGAACCGGCCGCTGCCGACGCCGATTTCTATTCCTTTCTTTTTTTCCGGAAGCAACCGGCGCACTGCTTCCAGTTCAGACATATAAACAGTTCGGTTTTCTTCAAACCAGGCTTCATATCGATCAGAAAATAACTCAAAAGGCTCGATTTTGGCCATTTGATCTTCTTTCTCCTATCTTCCCCAAACCGGATCGTCACCGAATCTCGTCAACCACCAGGTGTCATCGTCCTTGGCCAGCGTTCTTTCGATATCTTCTTTTTTAAATGAAATTTTATAGTTCAAGCAGTATCTCATTATTGTTTCGTATGCCCGATTTATTTTTTGTGTCATCTCCTTGCATTTTTCAGGCTGCTCCCGGCATTTGTCCGGATGCCATATGGCCATTAATTTTTTAAAACGGTTTTTAATTTCGGAGACTGTGGCCGTATCGGACAGTTCAAATATTTTTAATGCTTTTTTAACTTCATCAATACTATAATCGGCCATAATACGTATCCTGTTTTATATTGAAAAACGTTTCCAATTTCTCCAGCTATCGGATTTTCAAGAGGGCTTTATAAATACCCGGTCCAATATTTGTGCAATTTCGTCAGGGCTTTGAATGCTTGTTGTGGCTGCGACAACCTGACTTTTCTTAAAATAGACAGTAAAGGGAAGGCCCATGAAAGAAGCGCATTCCGGCAGGCTCTTGATAAAATCCGCTGCCGGGATATCAAACTCCAGGTCTCTGAAGGCCACATGAGGGTATTTCGGCTGCAGTTGTTCCATGGCCTGATAGACCGGAATGCACATGGGCCCCATCCGTCCGCAGCAAATCATGACATTTTCATTTGCGGAAAGGGTTTCCTGAATATGGGATTCACTTTCAAGATGTTTTAAATTTGTCATAAGCATAATAAACTCCTTTGCCGTTTTTTTATTCCGTACAAAACAAATCAAACTTCTTTCAAGCGGTCATCCAGATTGCCATCCGGAAGCATCCAGTCCGGATGGGGACGATCCTGTTCCTCCATCCTGTACCGGACACAATTTTCCCAGTCTCCCTTGCAGTACAGTTCGATCCATTTTCTTTTTAGCCGGCCCGATTCGAAAAAACGTTTCATCGGACACCCCGCATACCATTTACAGTCACGTAAAATGTTTTGAACCTTTTTACTTTGTAAAGTTTTCATTCGATAAAAATGATTGTTTGATTCAGACTCTATTCCTCCGGTATTTCCACGGACTGGCGGTCAAGATGATCCTGTACCACATTAAAGATTTCCCTGATCTCATCGGTTTCAGGCAGGACTTTCCGGATCATTTCTATATAACGCCTTGATTTGATGCACTGAAGAGTCGGTTTAAAATTGATATCAAAAATCCAGCCGGTCTGCAGTAATTTAAAATCGTTCAGATTTTTCATATGATTCGCGTTCACAATTCTTTTATGGATCAAATCCTGATACACTTTTTCCGAAATTCCAGGAGTGTCCGGGAGATCAAGTTCAATGGCTTTGTTTCGTTTTCCCTCTTTTCGGTGATAGTAATCGGTGACCACTTTCAAGATATCCAGCTTATCCGCATCGCGCAAGAGCTTCATAAAGAACAGAGACTGTTCCTCTTCTTCGGGAGGCAGAGAGGCTCGGTTGTGATAATCTATTATCCGGAAAATAAGCCTTTCAGTCGGAGTATCCAATTTGTTGAGGACATTATATTTTTTTAGAACTTTTATACCGAGAGCAGCGTGATTCTCGGAGTTCCGGTCCGCAAAAGTATTGTATACGGCATATTGTTCGAACCTCCCGATATCGTGCAAAAGCGCGATGATTTCCGCCAACCGGAGTTCATTATCATCCAGGCCAAGTTTTTTCCCGATATACAAAATTTCCTTGCAGACGCGTAATGTGTGGTCCTCTTTAAGTACGATATTGCTTCGGTCTATTTCATTGCCGTCCTTGAATGACCGGACATATTCGGTGAACCAGTTTTTGATTTCTTTAAAGTGTTTTTCTCCGATTGATTTCAAGATGTGTCAGTTCGTCCTATTTTTATAGATCCAGCTGTTTTCCGGCGCAAACGGGGACATGTCGATCACCAAAACGCTTTTGAAAAATCGTCTGGGCCAATTCTCCCGTGCAATGGGTCGGACCGACTTTGAGAACGCCCATTTTCATCAGAGCGGATGCAATGGAATCGATGGTTTCCGGATTTTCGGTCATGAGATGAAATCCTCCAAGTACCAGGGAGATTGGTAAATCCGGGAAAATCTCTTTTGCTTTTTCAACCATGGTGACAATTCCCGGATGCGAACATCCGGTAACGATGGCGATGCCGGTTCCGGTTTTTACAATCAACGCCTGTTCCGGCATGGGCGCCCCTTTGTATTGTCCGGGAATTTCGCCGGTAACGGAGATCTGCGCATTGATCTCCCGATAATCACCGGATTCGATCAATGTGCCCTCCAATGCATCTACTTGTTTTTTAAATTCGCTGCTGAATCCGGGACATGTGTACACTTTCAACCCTTTTCGTTTTTTCAGCAGTTCCCACAGCCCGCCGGTATGATCCCAATGGTCGTGGGAGATCACCACCGCTTCGATTTTTTCCGGATTTGTGTTCAGCCGTTCCATGTTGTGAAAGAGCGAATCCGGGGCTTCGCCGGTATCAAACAGAATGTGCCCGTCTATCAGACAGGAAAAGCCCCAGCCGGATAAAATGGACGGATCACTGGTTGAATTGTCATACAGCACGGTGAATGTCATTTTTTCAATCTCTGGCTTTATTTGATTTTTTACGCGGTATCATGTTTACTCGATTCGCGATTCCCGCATTTCGTTTGTTTTGGGAAGAAACAATCTTCTTGCGTAAAAACAGTTACCCTGAAACTCTTTTTTAACAAGCACGCCTGTATTGATCAATTGTTCCACAACGGACCAGTCTGCTTCCGCCTTGTTGAGAAATTCGGCGACGGCTTCTTCACGCATCGGGTGCACTGAAGTGATGCTCAAAAGATCCTTTTGCACATCGCCCGTAAAGGCAAACGCATTTCCCTCATACCCGATCAGATACTCTACATTGTTTATGTCAGTGCTCAATATCCCGTGCGCCCGAATCAATGTCTCTTCAGTCGGGGCCTGCACCCATTTTTCCGCCGGCGGTCTGATCGGGATGGAAAGATAGGATGTGGCTACCGGAATTTGCCGTAAGAATTCAGCCACAGCCCTGATTTGATCTTCCTGATCGTTCAGGCCGCGGACGAGCATGGTTTCCGTGACCAGTTTGCCCCTGTACTCCCCGGCGAATTTGATGATGCCGTCTAAAATATTCTGAAATACAAGTGACCGGTGAGGGCGATTGATCTTGCGCCAAATTTTTTCATTTACTGTATCGATTTTCAGGGAAACCCAGTCTGCTTTTTTCAGGTCGTCCCTGACCCGGCTGTGTTCAATCAGTGAGCTGTTTGTAATGACGGCGATTTTTTTCCCGGTTGGCCGAATCAGATCGATCTCCTGTCCGAGATGAATATCCAGCGTGGGCTCCCCGTCCGGAACGAATGTCAGATAATCGATGGATTCTCCGGCTCTGTCCGCCAGTTCAATTTTTTCAACGGCCGCATCTCTTATTTCCTCCGGTTGATAGAAAGAACCGGGTTCGGCCCGAATTGTCTTTGTTCGTCCCAGCTGGCAATAGACGCATGAATAGGTACATATTTTGGGGGGGATGTTATTGATCCCGAGACTTCTTCCCAATCTCCGCGACGGGACCGGCCCAAACGTGATCATGTTTTTCTCACATTATCTAAAAAGGTCTCATTCTTCAATTCAAATTCCTTTGAATGATTGGTCGAATTCCTTCTTTGTAAAACCACGAAGCTTTTTTCCGGCACGCCGATATAGTCGGACATCAGGGCGCACTTTGTTACAAGCAAGAAGTAAATATTCTGAGAGATGTCGAACAATCCTTCCAGATTGCCCTGGCCTTTTGAAATGATCACATCTGCGGTTTTAAAAATGGATTTAAATTCGTCAGAAGAGGTTTCCCAGACCACACCCGGAGCATCATCTCCTGTGGTGATTAACTTCGCATGGTTGTCAATGCCCGAAAAAAGTGCATCCTCCGTAGTGACATCATTGATGACAGGTGCGCCCCGGACAGAGAAATAGGCATCGGGATGACCGATGGTTTCAAGAAAAATTTTATCGAGCACAATTTCCCCGGCATTGTCCCCGATGTAAAGGAGGGTCTTTGCACTTTGAATGTCCATTTTTAGTTTTTCTGAATCATCGATTGCCAATTCCGAAATCAGAACTTGTTGTATCATATCGTTAATATTTAGCTGATGTTTGGCTCCAAAATCGATGACATTGCCCGCGATAGCCAGCCGCATGGCCGTATCAAACGGATCGCGTGCAGTTTCCACCATTTCCTTAAATTCCTGATATCTCTCCAGCATTATCCGGTTGGAGCTTTCCTTGATCGATTTATACGGATCGGATGTTTTTAAAATGTCCCGCAGGATGCGTTGTAGATGTTGAGCCAAAACAGGCGGTGATTGCCGATAGTCCGCTTCGGACAAAAATTCAAGCAGCCGGCGCAGAATGTTCTCCCGCTGCGTTTCCGGGATTGAAATGTTCTTTGCCAGCCGGAGATAACTTTGAATGGTACAGGGAATGCAGTCGAATACAACGTTCATTTTCTCTTCTATACTGTTATACTGTGAGAAAACGACTGCCGATTGATTGAAATAAAAAGCTCATCATTATAATCCCCTTATTAAATTCTTTTTATGAAATCTGTTTGATAAAAAAATGAATAAGACACTGAAAAGCAGTAAAGCCGTAAAATCAACGGTTAGGGAAATATTGGATTCTCCTTTAAAGCTTCTGTTCAATATATCCACCAAATAAGTAATTGGCGAGAAGTAAGTCAATCCCTTTCCGATTCCTTTCAAATTATCCAAAGGGATAAAAATGCCGCTAATAAAAATCAGCGGGAAGCGAATAAGACTGGAAAACATCATAATATGGGATGGAGAACGTACTGAGGGAGAGGCCAATAAAACACCCAGAGAAGCAAAACAGAATGATCCCAGTAAGGACCCTGTAATCAAAATAAGGATATGAACAGTGTACTTCAAAAATACAAGCCCTATGATGCATACAATCGTATTGATTGCGACACCAAAAAACAGTCCTGCTGCAACGTCTCCTAAAATGATGGTACTGATACTGACTGGAAAAGAGAGCAATCTTTCGTAAGTACCCGCCTGTTTTTCCCATGGGGTGATCAGGGGGCCAACGGATGAGGCTGTGAAAAAAAGTGACATTGCCAGGAGCCCGGGAAAGTAAAGACATAAATCAATCCCTCTTCCCATATAGAAAGACAGAAACATAAATAAAGGGAACAGAAGGCCGAATATCACAACTGGAGCCTTGGTGTAATAAATTCTGATATTTTTTTCCATGGTGACGCACACACCATGAAAAAACCGAATATTTGGATTCATTATTTTCATCATAGAGCGATTAAAAGGTAATAATTTTTTCTGATTTTTTTACCCATTCTGCAAATTCAATCATATTGCTGTGTTCGACACCTTTAATAAGTTCCAGATTTTTCATGCCTCTTGCTTCCATGCACATACCGCACGCTTTGACTGGGACACCCTTACTGATGATAGATTTTAACATCGTTTCCACATTGTAATAACCTGAAGGTGTATTTTGCTTTGGGAGACCACAGCCGACAGCATCCGCCAGCAGGAATATTCCCAGTTTCATCGCAGGGTCCTGTTTTTTTAAAGTCAATGCCAGTCTCAGGGCGTTGTAGGCCTTTTCAGTTCCGTAAGGAGCATCATTGATAATGATGAGTATGTTCATGAGCAGCCTCTGTTAATTTAATAAAAGCATCTTCCAGACTTGCTCTGCAAATTTCCATGGAGATAATACTCAAATGTTTATCTTCAGCAAATCTGGTTAAATATTTCACCAGTGTATCCGGATTATCTGTGTACAGCTTCCATTTATCACCCAATCTTTCAATTCGATTCACACAATTGCTCTGGCCAATCAGGTTCTCGTCTATGGACTTATCAAAGGAGATCTCAACGGATTGCGTTGTTTCGAACGTATTTCTCAATTTTTCAGGTTTGTCAATGATAACGATTTTACCCTTGTTGATAATGGCGATTCTTTCGCACAGTTGATTTGTTTCTTCGATATTGTGGGTGGTCAGAAAAATCGTGGTTCCTTTCTGATTCATCTGTTTGATAATTGTTTTGGTTAATCGTTGGCTCTGGACATCCAACCCGGACGTGGGTTCATCCAGGAACAGAATCTCGGGTTGATGAACAAGTGCACTCGCAATATTGACTCTCTGTCTCATACCTTTTGAAAAAGTCTTGATAACATCATCCTTTCTTTCATCGAGTTGAAATTGTACCAGAAGACTATCCGCTCTTTTCCTAAGTTCTCTTCTGGAAATTCCATAGAATCTGCCGGCCAGGATAATGTTCTGTTTTGCTGTTAAATCTGCATAGATGTTTCCCGCTTCTGGAATAACCCCCATTTTCATTTTTGCTTTTACAGGGTTTTTCTTTATATCTGTTCCGTCGATGAAGACATCTCCTGAATTCGGAGTGAGCAGGCCGGTCAGCATTCGGATAGTGGTTGTCTTTCCAGCCCCATTGGGACCAAGAAAGCCAAATATTTCTCCTCGCTCTACAGTAAAAGTCACTTGATTGACAGCAGTGATATCACCAAATATTTTTGTAACTGCTCTTACATCAATAATAATATCATTTTTATTATTCACTGTAGTATTGCTCCCATATTATATCAATCCGATTCGTTTACGGAGATACGGATTGTACAAAGAAGCGGCCGTGTTGTGAGCGAGCATCCGATCCTTCACAATGAATGTGGTAACCGGCGCTTTCGAGTAATTTGTAAACTGAATATCGTGGCCGATGCAGAGCCCGCAGATGATATTTAAATCCGTTTCTGCCTTGTTGAGAAGAGCTGCCTGCCCGATGGGATTGCACATGGTCTCGGGAACGCCGGGTTCGATTTTCTGAAGATGCAGCGAACTTTTTTCGATACCGCATACTTTACAGCAGACCGAAACCACCTGAAATTCTGTTTTGAGATATTCTGCGAAAACTTCAGCTTCCTGAGAAAGACCGATACAAAATGCGATTCCCAGCTTTTGATATTTCATCTCCCTGGAGAAAAGGATGATTTCTTCCAGGCGGGTTTTTTTCATGTAATGCAGGCCTTCGATCCGTGAAGCGGCGCGGGCCAGATTCAGATTGTCTCCTTCGTATTCCTTGAAAATTTGATCGGCGATTCCGAAACAGTCTTTGCCGTCTCTGCATTTTTTATTTTTACATGAATCGCAAGCCGGGGATATTTCTGTTTTTTGCTGCATACAATTTATCCTTTTTCCAAAATCCGGACCGAATTAGATAGAAATAAGCTTGGTTGTATTGTCCGCAATGGCCATAAATGATTGAGCTATCGGGCTCTTTTGATCGGAAAGTACCGCCGGTGTTCCTGCGTCGCTTCCTTTACGGATTTCAATTTCGATAGGAATACTGCCCAAAAACGGGACACCCATTTCTTCCGCCATTTTTTCTCCGCCTCCAATATCAAAGAGATCGATTTTTTTGCTGCAATGCGGACAGATCAGCCCTGACATGTTTTCAACCACACCGATGTATTTGATATTCAACTGCTTTCCCATGTTCACGGCTCTGCGGCAGTCCATCAGAGAAACTTCCTGGGGAGTGGTGACAACAATTGCCATCTGCGGCAGCATGCGCTGTGCCGTTGTTAAAACTTCATCTCCCGTTCCGGGAGGGAGATCCGCCAGCAGAAAATCCAGTTCGCCCCAGGCCACGTCTGATAAAAATTGGGTAATCGCACCGGAACGCAGCGGCCCCCGCCAGATAACAGGCTGGTCTCCCTGAAGCATCGGCGCCATGGAGATGACCTGCAAGCCTTTTTTCTCCTGAGGCATGATGCTGTGATTTTCCGGATCAACGTAAGGCATGCCTTCCAGTCCAATCATTTTCGGGACATTGGGGCCGGTGATGTCGGCATCAAGAAGTCCGGTCCGAAATTTTTTCTGAACGAGAGCGTACGCAAGGTTCACGGCTACCGTGGTTTTTCCCACTCCGCCTTTGCCGCTGAAAACCACAATGCGGTGTTTTATTTTTTTAAGGTTGGCTTCAATACGCTGGTTCTGTTCCTGCAGTTGTTTGGCTTTATCTGGGTCCATGCTCATTTGTTTTTATTTCCTTTCCAATGCTTAGTTTCCATTTCCAAAAACCGTTGGCTTTCTTTTTCGTTCATGACGGTTGTTTTTACCTCAACTTCGATATCGAGTTTTTCCAACGGTGTTTTGACACTCATGATAAGATACTCCTTTATAGGAATATTATCAAAGGGAAATGCCAGCGTAACGGTTACTTTCTTCCCGTCAGTTATCACATCTTTCACGATTCCAAGGTCGACCAGGCTGGAATCGATTGCCGCATGTTTGATTTGATCAATGACATCGCGAATTTCTTTTTCCGTAATAGTTTTCATCGTCCTGGTCATTGTCCTCTTGTCATTTTTGATCCGCATTGGGGACAGACCATATTGTAACAGGGATTACCTGCCTGATGGGGAGCCTTTGCGCCGCAATTAGGGCACACGCAATTTCCTGACGGGCCTGCGCCGGGTCGATTGCCGCCCATTCCACCTCTTCC
>CAZTZL010000052.1:0-9892 GCA_964617625.1 uncultured bacterium | reverse complement strand
CCTCTTCCCATCCCTGATCCTCTACCTGTTCCAGGTCCTTGTCCGGCAGGACCTGTACCATTTCCTCCTGGCATATCAGTTTCCTCCTTTCATTCCAAAATGGGATTCTACATTTGCTCCACCAATGGGTTTAAAATCCCCTTTTTTATATTTTTCAACAGCCTCCTGGATTGTTCCTGTAACTCCGGTAATGATTTCAATACTGCCGGCATTCAAAGTTTGATAAGCATTGGGGCCGACATTACCGGTGAGTACCGCTTTTATATCTTTTTCGGCCATCAATTGTCCCGACTGCACGCCGGCTCCACCCATAACCTGAGCCTTTGTGTTTTCTATAGCTTCAAATTCCATCGTGTCCGTTTCTATAAGAATGAAATAAGCGCATCGGCCGAATCGCGGATCCACCTGGGACTGAAGCGTATTGCCCTGAGAGGTGACGCATATTTTCATGATTTTCCTCCTTTATGATTCCTTATTATTTTCTTCGTGATCGCATTCGGTTTTATCCAGACCGTATCCTTTCCCAAGTCCGGGCTTGCAAAGTGATTCTCCTCCAGCTAAAGTTCCTTTCAACAAGCGAGTAATAACATCTTCGATTTTTCCCGTGATACCCATAATGGGATGAATGTTGTATTGGTCGAACAATCCGGCGGCTCTTCCACCCATGCCGCCTGCAATGATGCATTCGACACCCATCTCGTGGAAGAATTGCGGGAGGTATCCGGGATGATGGCCGGGATTTTGAATTTCTTCATTTTGTATGACTTTGTCGTCCTGAATTTCTATAATTGTAAAAGTTGGACATCGCCCGAAATGGGCGGACACGTATTTACCATCGGTAGAAATGGCAACTTTCATTTTATACTCCTGTTCATTGGTTTATCTTTATTATTGATTAAAATCGGATCCATATTCTGTATTTAATTCAATCAGATCAATGGCGCCAAACGGGCATTCAGAAACACAAATACCACATCCTGTACATTTATCCCGATCGATCCGTGCGATGTTATTTGTCATGGCGATAGCCCGTTGGGGACAAATCGAAACGCATCTTCCGCAACCTGTACATACTGTATCAGTAACGTGTGCAGACAGGGAGCTTGGTGCTTTATCAATTTGATGGATGCGGGCGTTTATCTTGTTGAGTTGAGACTGGATTGACTCCGCCTGATGTCTCAAGCTGCTCAGTTCATCCACTTGACCGAGACTTTCAGTCGGTGGTCGATAAGCAACTGTTCGATCAGGACTATTTTTATATTGGATCTGCGACTTGATCCATCCAAAAATGTCCCTGACCATTGTCACGTTTTGACCTTTTCCGCTCCCCGCGCCTCTTCTTCTGCCAAAACCCTGTCCCCGTCTTCCGGACATACAAACTCCTTTTAACGTCTTTTAAAATGAATTATTTCAGACAAACCTGCTGGCGAATCAGACTATTTATCATCGGCAGGTTTTTACACGGTTACGGTATTTCCCTTTTTTCAGATACTTGGATGAATATTCCTATTCTCCGCAGCATCGTTTCGGCTGGTCGCATTGCTGACCGGAACTGCAACAGGTTCCTGATTTCGGATAATCGGTCGCATGAAATCCAGATCCTTTAAAAATTACGCCTCCACCGCCGGAGATCAGACGGCGCACTTTTTCACCGCATTCAGGACATTTCTTAAGCGGTGGATCATTCATTCCCTGGGACCGTTCGAAACGATGTCCGCAGGAAACGCATTCGTATTCATAATTTGGCATTTCCCTGTACTCCTTAATTTAATTTTGGCCCTGAGACGATCGATCACCCCAGGGCCAGTGAATCATCCTATTTGGGCGATTTCTTTGTTTCAACTTCCAGTTCCGAAAGACGTCTTTGAATCGCTTCAATTTCGTCCTGCAGAAACTTGGCCTGGGTTTTTAATGATTCGGCTTCCTGTTCCGGAGAATAATTCGTTCCGTAGGGAAGCGGACCAAAAGGGACTGCTCCATAGGACATCGGTCCCGGGTTTCCCCAGAATCGCCATCCTCTTCCGCGTCCCATGCCGCGCCCAAATCCGCGTCCGAACCCCATTCCCATTCGTCCGCCTGCCGGATTCATAAATCCGGGCATGTTGTAGCCGGCGCAATAGCCAGCCGCTCTTCCTGTCATCGAACCCATTCCTGCGGGTCCGGTTCCGTCTCCTCGTGGCATAATTTGCCTCCTTTCTTATGTATTTAAAAAGTAAAAAAGTATCTATTCTAATTTATTTCAATACCACCATCTTCTTCACTGCGTGATAACTTCCCATTTGAATTCTGTAGAAGTAGATATCTGATGGAAATCCTGCTGCATTGAACTTGACTTCATACACACCGGGCTGATAGTCCTTATTCACCAGATCGATGACTTTCTGTCCCATGAGATTGTAGACTTTCAGCACAACCTGACACGGTTCCTTCACATCAAACCGGATCGTCGTCTCCGGATTGAATGGATTCGGATACGCCTGACCCAGAGCAAACCGAAGAGGCATGGCTGTATCTTCTGAAAGCCCTGTCCCGCTGCTTGGCGTGAATTCGATCCAGTTAAGGTTCACCCATCCCTTGATAATTTCAAATCGAAGGATTTGATTGGTTCCTTCAGGGATCATGATATTTTTAACTGTGGCTGTTTCCCAGGTCTGCCAGCCGCCTGTATTTGGAAGATCCACGGTACAAAGCGTATCCCCGTCCAATACCAGACGGCATTTCCGGTCCGAATGGATGGTGGCGGCACGAACCTCAACATCCATGGCCTCGCCTGTTCCATTGACCGTGTATTCCAGCCATTCATTGTCTTCTGTATAACAGAGATCATAGCCGCCGTCTGTATCAAAAGAAGTTTCAATGTCCACATCATCGTCCCGGTACTGTCCACCGGTGTTGCCGGCATCCGAATCCCAATACGCCACATTCATGCCGCCCATGTCATAATCTTCCAATTCGATCCGGCACGGCAGCTGAAAGGCAGCGCCCAGATAAGGTGTTTGAGGAATAACCAGTTCATCCGCGCCCTTGAAGGGATTTGTGCTGTTCCTTAAATCGCCGTCAATGTCAGTCGTGATGCCTGCAACCGGCAGGCATTTCAGATCCGGATCGTCCATCGAGACTTCTGTCAGGTGCAAATCCCCGTTTCCCGGATCGGTAAAAACGACCGGTTTGGACACAGAATGGCTGTCGCAACTTGTGGTGTTTTGCCAATCCAGAAGGGTCTCGCAATCTATGCCCGCGTAATACCCGATCAACCCGCCATTCCCGTTGACCATCAGTAAATTGTAATCAGATGTCCATGATCCATATTCTTCATGCTTGCAAAACGCATAATGCGATCCGCTTCCGGAAGAATTGGTACGTTCGTTGATCACGATGTTATTCCGTATATTGACCATCCTTTCTGCAGAGTAGTTATAGATACCGTAGCTGTTCGTTCCGGAAGTGTTCGTTCCGCCTATGTAAACGGTGTTAAACAGGATATCGATCGGATTTTGCGCCTGATGTCCTGACCAGATAGAAATCCCAATTAATTGGGATGTGCTGTCTGATCGGTCGGTATTGATACAGATGAAATTGTTAAAGAGCCGCTCCGTGGATCCATCGGCTGGAATATTCTCGAAAGCAATACCATAAAGTAAAAAATTATCATGATTGACATGCAACTGGTGAATCCAGTTATTGCTGATAATTGAATTTGTGCATGATCTTGCATAAATACCATAGGTTCCCCCATTGTTTGTGGGGCCATTGGAATAAGTTGAAATGTCGCATTCTGTCACTGTGGTTGAATCAGAATCATAAATAGCAACGCCGCGTGTACAATTAAATGATATGTTGCAGTTACGGATCACATTTCCCCGGCACCCATTCGATATCCACAATGCTGTGCCGTTTCCTTCGAATTCGCTGATGAGATTCAACACATTCTGGCTTCCGTTTCCTCCGGCCCGGCCGTCAATAATCACATGCCGGGCACTGTCCATTTTGACAGTCAGCGGTAAAGTCCTTCTGATCAACGCTTGACTGGCTCCTTCTTCGGGACGAATCGTCAGATGATACAGATCATTTCCAGGATAATGGCCGATGAGAACGTATTCGTCCTGATCGTACCCATCCTTGAGTTCCAGAACCGTTTGGCCATTGATGCCGTTTGCCATTACGTCAGCAATAGCTGCTGATAGTGTTTCGTATTCCCCTCCGGTTCCAACAGATTTGGTCCCGGAAATCTGTGAGGATGCATAACCTGTCACAATGTTTAGAGCGATCATAGTGACAGCAATTTTTCGATGCATTTTTATCATTTTGGTCCTCCTTCTTTAAATAGATAAATAACCTAATACAGACATGCTCTGGTTATTACTTATCCTTTTTCCTGAAGTCGGCTTCCGGTTCTGAAACTTGTTTCTGAGTCTTGTTCAATTAATTTCCTGTAACTTTTACCTGATTCTTGGGAAAGTCCAGTTATCGTTCGAATGTATAAAATGATTTGCATTATGCAGTTCCTTAATAGGGAATTCCACTAAAAAATCAGTGTAATAACCGGTTCTCTTCCTGTCATCGAACCCATTCCTGCAGGTCCGGTTCCCTGCCCGCCGGCAGGTGTGGCGTCTCCTCGTGGCATGATTGTCTCCTTATTTTATGGATTTAAAAGTTAAAAAATGAATCTGTTCTTATCCCAGTACCACCATTTTCTTTACTGCGTTAAAACTGCCCATTTGAATCCTGAAAAAGTAGATACCTGAGGATAACCCTGCTGCATCAAACTTGACTTCATACGCGCCAGGTTGATAGTCCTCATTTACCAGATCGATTACTTTCTGTCCCATGAGATTGTAGACTCTCAGCACAACCTGACACGGTTCCTTCACATCAAACCGGATTGTTGTCTCCGGATTGAATGGATTGGGATAATTCTGCTGCAGGTTGAATTTCAACGGTACAGCGAACGCATCACTTCCCACAGAGACCCGATGATAATCAGATCCGTCATAGGGTATCGGATTCGTGACACCAGTCATGGAGTTGGTCGGGATAAACTGAAGTTTGTGATCAACGAGAAATTTTATAGTGCCAAGATATTTGGGTGTGTTCCACACCATATCCGACATGACTGCGCCCCATTGTACTGTAGCATGGCGACTTGTTTCACCATCATTATCATGATTCTGCAAAGTCGCACCAAATATCTCCCCTTCGGCTGGTACAATAAATTCCCCATTATTGGTTATCACTGACCATTTAACGGCCATCTCCAGTGCATAGCCATCGCTTGTTATTTTACGAGCATACTTTTTCATGCTGTTTGGTATGTTATTCAGACTTTCGGTTAGTTCTCCCGGAAGAACATCTGCATCACCAAGTGCCGTTAAACGAAGTTCAAATGTGGAGGTTTCTGTGCTATCATCCGGAATCGGATCGATTTTTATTTCTAACGCATCGTTATCCCAGACTTGACTGGCTGTTGCTGCGACTGTATCATCTGTAACTTCTTCGTAGAGGTAGAACCATTCATTATCCCAAGCGGTCCAAATTTTGGCAGAAAGATCATCATCACTGTCCGATATTCGACTTAGTTGGGGTTGCGTATAAGTAAAATATCGCAATTGCAAATAGCCATCATCCGGGCCTGACAGGGAATCGTAAAAGGGATCTTTCTCACCGTTAATATTCATAAATAAATATTTTTCAAACTTTATTTTCTGGCTCACCATGTAATGAGGAATAAGACCTGGACCGAGCCCCCAGCTGCTGCTGTAGGCATAGACAAACAAACCTGTTTGCTCATTAGAATCATCCCAAATAACAGCAGGGTGCCAGGACATTGTTTCGCCCACTATTGGTGCTGCAATACCGGCAATAAGATTATCATGATTGAACCAGTTTATGCCGTCTTCGGAATAGGCTACGTAGTTTCCTGAATATCCAATATCATCATCGTTTTCTCTCGCGTACCAGTCATCCACATCATAAAGCATAATATACTTTTCAAGATAATCGGAATATATTACAAACGGATTTCCTGAACTTGCATAATTTTTATCAATGACCGTTATGATGGGACTGTCCAAGCCCCCTATTCCAGGTTGAGAGAAACTGCCATTATAGTATTTATAAAAGTTGCCTGGTAATGGTGGACTTGATGATATATCTGCTCTTGCCATAAAAATTTGAACACCCCTCCAGTCAACCCTTGATGCGTCACCATAATAAGCATATAAGTATTTTCCATCTTTGCTTTTAATACAACAAGGCGCACCTGATCCTCTGTCAGGTTGGCCGGGAAAACTTTCCCAGTATTTATCTTTCTGGCAGGTGATAACCGGTCCCGCTTTGGTAAAACTAAGTCCATTATCTTCAGAAATAGCCAGCCCCACAGATGCATAAAATCCGTTTATTCCATCAGGAAAATCAGGTAAATCCTCTTGATCCTCTCCATGATAAAGGGCGTACATTTTTCCATCCGAATGATAATAGACACCCCCTATTCCTGCATAGCCGTTGTCAAACTCGCCCGGATTGCCTGGGCTTAGTACTTGAGTCACATGTGTAATTGCATTAATAGAATCACCTTCAAAAAGATAGGTTGTAACACCTGCCACAACAAACATACGAAAGGGATATCCGTTTCTGCTATTAATAACAGTTACGGCTAAATCGGGAAAGAATCTTAATCCAAATGCATTATCAGGATATAACGTACTAATTTCTGAAATAAGATCAGCTTTGATATTAAAGTAATCAGAAGCTATTTTATTAGTTTTATGGTTTTCTGCTGAGATTCCCAATTTGGTATGGGCTAAGGAACCAATAGGCAAAAACATTGATATCGAAGTAAAACATATCCATGTAATGATTTTTGCTTTGTACATGGCGTGTTCTCCTTTTTTATTAACTTTAAATGATCTCCTTTCTATTCATGTCTGTTCGTTCTTTTTGTTATTGATCACTCCTCTTGTCATAATGGTCCTCCTTATGAATTATGTGAGTTGTTTAAATGATTCAATGCTTTTTGCAGCGCCTGAACAGCCATGACAACACAGTGGACGTGAGACGCCGGCATGCCGTCCAGAAATCGTATCACTTCCTGGGGTGTCATCTTGGAGGCTTCATAGGGAGTTTTCCCTTTTGCTAATTCCGTTACCGCGCATCCGGATGCCACACTTGCGCCGCATCCATCGACTAAAAAACAGGCTTTGTCGATTTTGTCTTTCTTAACTTTGAGATAAATGATGATAGAATCTCCACAGTCGCCTTTTACCAGTCCTTCACCGTCAGGATTATTTATCTCTCCGATATTTACCGGATCGTAGGCGTATGTCATGACCTTGTCCGAGTAGGGTTCGGAAGATTCTCCCATTATGTAGTGCTGCAGATTTTTAAAAATTTGATCGATTTCATTTTTGTTTGTCGAATCCATCCTGCTTTCTTTTCTCCTAAATTTCGTTTGAATATCCTCGGCCTCTTCCGTGACGGCCCCGCCATTGTCCGGGACATCCAAATTCGGGATGCATGGTCACGGTTCCTCCATCGATTTGAATCGCTTTGCCGTGAATCAATGCGTCTGCTACTTTTTGATGCGCTCTGGCGACAATCCGTCCGAAAGTCGCTCTCGATACATTCATCCGCTCGGCTCCGATTTCCTGACTCAATCCCTCGAAATCGGAAAGACGCAGGGCTTCCAGTTCATCAATTTCCAGACAGACCTGATTTAACATTCTTAAAGGGACGCCCTGCGGTTTGAAGTAGGTGACTCCGGGCTGGCCGGTAATCCAGCGCATTTTTTTGGGTCTCGGCATAGATGGGTCCTTTATAGTATTACAAGTAATAACTTTGTTTTATTGCAAAAGAATATATCATCTGATCTTTCGAAAAAGTGACTAAAGTTAAAAGTGAACTAAAATGCTCTAAAGTTGAATGATAACAACAGCTTTTTTGAACTTTAGGCACTTTACACTTTAGGCATTTTAGTCACTCAAGCGCTTTCAGTGCGCTTGGATATTATGGACAATATCTTGTCACTAATGGATCGAATGGTTTTTGTCACTTCGCCGTCCTCAAATTCGATCATGGTTTTTTCTTCCACCATTGCTCTGGTGACTACGTTGTCGTACGGAATGCTTCCCAGAACCGGAACGGACTGCTGTTCCGCCGCGGATTCGATCTCCCGGCACATTTCCGAATTCAAATCGGCCTTGTTAATGATCACTCCAGCCGGAACCTGAAAATGACGGGCCAGAGAAAGGACCCGGTTCAGGTCGTGCATTCCCGAAACCGTCGGTTCGGTCACCACGATCACAAGCGAAGCGCCGGTGATGGAACTGATTACCGGGCAGCCGATGCCCGGCGATCCGTCGATCAAAATGGTGTCACAATGTTTGTTTTCCGCTGTTGCTTTTGCCTGTTTGCGGATCAGTGCCACCAGTTTTCCGGAATTCTCTTCTGCGATCCCCAGTTTTGCGTGTACCATCGGCCCGAAGCGTGTTTCCGAGATATACCATTCTCCGCAATGACGATCTTTCAATTCGATGGCATGCACAAGGCAAAAATGATAACAGACACCGCATCCTTCGCAATCTGAACGGGTAATCGTATAGTCGGTGTTAATGGCGTCATAGACGCAGACCTCGCGGCATTTTCCGCACTGGACGCATTTATTGGAATCGATGACAGGTTCTATACCGCTGTAAAAATCCTGTTTCTGCTGGATCGCTGGATGCAATATCAGATGCAGATCCGCCGCATCCACATCGCAGTCTGCGATGACTTTGTTTTTCCAGAGAGAAGCCAGTGCGGCCGTGATGGTGGTTTTTCCGGTTCCGCCTTTGCCGCTGATCATCACAATTTCTTTCATGGCCTTACCCCGGATTCCGAAATCACAGATTTTTCAATGTCGTCCAACAGTCGGACAAATCGCTCCCTGTATTCATTTTTAATATCAATCATCATTGTTCCTCTTGAATAGGCTTCGGCGATTTGGCGGTCATCGGGAATTTCGAGAAGAATAGGAATTTTCTCCTGCTCACAGTAATGCCATACTTTCCGGTCTCCAGTGGTGGAACGATTTACAATCACACCGAAGGGAATGTTTAAAACCCGGACCATTTCCACGGCAAGCGTCAGATCGTGCAGGCCGAATGGTGTCGGTTCCGTAACCAGAACAATAAAATCCGCATCCCGAACCGCTTCGATAACGGGACATGAAGTGCCCGGAGGCGCGTCTATGATATGGATATCCGCAGAAGTTTTTGTAAACGCCTCCGCTTTGACTGCCTTGATTAAAGGAGGGGACATGGCTTCGCCGATTTCAAGAGTACCAAAAACGCAATGCACATCATTGGACAAACCGTTGGAAATCGTCCCGATTTTTTTTTGACCGTCCCGAATCACACTCTCCGGACAGATGCGCTGGCAGCCGAGACACGCATGGCAGAGTTCAGGAAAAACGAGCACCTTATTCTTGATCGTTACAATAGCTCCGAACTGACAGAGATCCGAACATTTTCCGCAGCCTGTACATTTTTTAAGATCCACATCGGGAATGAACAAAGTAACCGGCCGAGTCTGTTCAATGTGAGGATTCATGAACAAATGCACATTCGGCTCTTCCACGTCGCAGTCGATCAATGTCACGGACCGGCCCGCAACCGATCTGGCGAGGTTGGTGGCGACCGTCGTCTTTCCGGTTCCACCTTTTCCGCTGGCAATGGCAATCTTCATTATTTTATCCGAGAATCCTTTTTGATTTATCATTATGAGCATATGCTCATAACTAAGATAGCAAAAAAAAGTTACGTTGTCAAGCTTTAATAAAAAAAAGTAATGAATTGAGTATGAAGGATATTGTTTATTGTAATAGGTATATATACCTATTACAATAAGCAAATTAATA
>CAZTZL010000051.1:0-20570 GCA_964617625.1 uncultured bacterium | reverse complement strand
ATCACGTAACCGTCGAATCCTTCGGTGCCGGCTGCGTTGTTCGCCCAGGACAGGCGGATCCGGTCGCCTCCGGACTGTACCGTGAATGACTCCGGAGGTGGTGGAGGCTGAGGTAAATTGTAATCGGACTCGTAATTGGCAAGTGCATTGGTAAATGTCTTAAGCAGCGAATCTCTGCAGGTTAAAACCCATGCCTTTTTATATGCTGTGTGATCATTGGTTTCAGACCCATCCGGCATAATGAGCTCCGGTGTACCAGTGCCATTATAATACTGCAGCCAGTTTCCACCGACTTCCCGGTTCTTCTCACGGCTCAAACCCGCAACGCATATAGCGACAACAATATGAACACTGTCGTCGGATTCAAGTGTATACGGGCCAAATCCCTGAAAGGAAGTCACGCCATTGGCTTCATTTTGTGTTGCCCAGTCATTAGCAGCCAGACCGGATTCTTCGACAAGTTCAGCCTGACTTTTTGGAGCGTGACCCTGGCTCATGAGATTGTAACGAACGGTCATAAAAGCTTCATCGTACTGGGAAGGGGCTCTTTGCGCCGGATTGGTATCTGTGCCGATATAATGAGTAGTCCCAGGCTGCGTGGGATCGTTGGTTGGATCCTGAGGCGATTTATCCGCATGCAATACCACAGATCCGGCATATCTCGCAGCGGCCATCAATCCGTCACTCAATTGATTGGGACATCCCCAGTCATCTTCAAGATTTAAAGGCCGTTGTGAATGCGGTCCATACCAGACGAGAACGGCACGCGGTTCATTGCTTGCCGGATCTTCTCCAAGCACATCGTTCATGGCATTTCTTCCCCACCCCGCATCACTTGGTGCCCAGTTCGTACCGGCAGTCGCACCTTCATCGGTGACTGCTTCTCCTCCCATCGCATACCGATATAAAAGACCAAAATAAAAATCTTTTATCAGTTGCGGATTCTCATTCCCCTGACCATCGATGATTCCTGTATTTTTGAGAACATAATCATAAATGAAATAATTGCCCTGAGACGGCTCGGTAAAAACGTATATTGTTTTTGTAATCGTTATGCCGATGGAAGAATGGTTTTTGACAATTATCATCCGGTCTGCAGGCAGGCTCTCGTCCACTTCATCTAGAATATCGTACAAGGAATTGAGCGTTGCGGATGCATTGTCCACATAAACACTCGGATGGTTGAATCGGCCGATCATTTTAAATTCTACGGCGTCGCAAATCGGCCGAACGTCATACTCTCCAGGTTTAAGACCCTGATTGGTGACCATGTACGAGAACTCTTTGTCTATTTTGGAATCATAATAATCCTTACAGCCAAGCCATATCCCGTTGGCGCGCTCGGTTGCCCCTGCCAAACCGTATTCCCCGGGCCAGGAAAACCGAACATTTATTCCGTTGTCGCCCGCTGTCTCCGATTCAGCTCCCTGTTCTGAAATATAAGCGTGAAGAGAACTGACGCGCAGCCATTTTAAATCGCCTGAATAACCCAGCCACTGTCCCCCCTGCGCAAGCAGTCGCTGCGGCAGAAAGATAAAAATGATCAGCGATAAAAAAAGCAGTTTTGTTATATTTTTAATCAGTTTCATATCCAATCTCCTTCTCCAGCTATTGCAAATCATAAGACAGGCGGATACCAAAAAACAACTGTCTCGGATTAAAAAATGTAAAGGAAGTCATATTGGGCATATCGATGTAGGCCTTGTCCTTGAGAATCTGATACATTCTTTTACTCGGGACATCGATCCATGCTCCATCCACATATTCAACATAACGTCCCGTGGCCTTATCATAATAAATGGCTCCTTCAATGCCTATATCATCCGGAGAGCCATAATTGATCTTTCCTTTGAAAAATACGGGTTGATAGGGAACGCCTTCTTTTCTATAATCTCCGATTCTGTCATTGCCCGGAATATTGTCATACGCCTTGCTTTTTGGCAAGTGGAGACTTTCACGATAAAGCTGCTGATCGTTATTTTTACCGCCAAAATTATTGAGCGACATGCGGCGGATATTCAGTAAATTTTGCACGTCTAGAAAAGCATAAATTTTTAATTTACCAATATTGACAGTCTTGCCGAATCTTAATGTCACATCGAAAAAATCGGGCTGCTGTACATTATTTCCCACACCTATCAGTGCTTTTGGATTATAGTCCACCCAATTGCCGGCCTGCCAGTTCAGCAGCAGATTCGCAGTCAAATCTCCAAGCGGATGAATTCTTGCCCAGGATGGTCCAAAATCTTCAGGTGTGTAAACCGAAAAATTCAAACGGGCGTAAGGACGGGGAATCGGCCTTTCCTGGTAGAGATTGACTGTGGCTTCATCATACTCTTTTTGCCGGGTCAGATCTTCATAGATAAATGCTCTGTCAAAATGACCCCTCGTACTCACCTGATAGGTGTAATTCCCGAAAAATGACCACCAGCGTCCCCGGTTCTTTCGTATGCTCACTTCAAAACCGCGAACGTCTTCATAACTGTTGCTGGTGGTTCGATCGTATTGAATGCCGCCGACCGAAGCATAATGTGTGGTATTCTGCTGATCAAAAATATCATGATAGAATGCGGCAATCTGAAGCAGATAATTATCAAACAGAGAGTGATCATATCCCAGTTCATAGGAAATCGTTTTTGCCAAAATCAGGTTCGGATCTCCTAACAAGGACAAGCGTTTATCCGAAGCACGGCTAAGCCGAAACAACGTTTCATACGAGGGCATCTGTTTAAAATGACCATAATTAAAGAACAACTTGGAATTTTCAGTGACCGGATGCGAAATGCCCAGACGCGGACTGAGCTGCCATTGCGGTTTGGGATCTACTATCGGAAACACCAGATCATCACTGTACTTCGATGTAAAGAAATTCTCATCGTAGATATAGGGGTCATACCAATCTGTGTTCGAATTGCTGTAATCCAGCCGTAAACCCAGATTCATGATAAATCCTTTGGTCTCCAGTTTATCCTGAAGGTAGACAGATGCACGAATCGGTTTCGCATCAAGCACTACATGTTCACCCCATCGGTCGAGATAATAGAACGCGATTGTGCCATAATCAAAATGAATATCGTTGTAGACGAATTCAAGCCCGGTTTTTATAAGGTTGTGGAAATTCACCTGGCTGGTAAAATCCCCTTTCAACGTCGTGGACGACGCTCTGGTATTATCACGCCGGAGACAGGTAAAACCACCGAATCCGAAGTCCCCGGCGACTGCAAATTCATCTTCGTTGTCATAGCCAAATGGCGCCTCGTCTGCATAATAACCGGGAAGAACTTCATACAATGTTGTTTTATCCCGTCTTGTGTCCGGTCGTGCGTAATAATCCCTTCTGAAATGTTCCAGAGAAATTTCATAAAATGTTTTGGAATTGATGATATGCGTCAGTTTACCTGAAAAACTTTGATGACTGATATCAGCCAAACTGAAGGTGCCTGTACCGAACAAATTTAAATAACTACCCATAACACTGGCAATCTCGTTTGGAGTGTGAAGATAATTATTCGAAAAATTCTGCTGCATGGTAAACTGTTTACCGATCAATCCTGACAAAGTCAGTTTCATCGAAGAAGAAATATCGGAAGTGAGTTTCAATGTCCAGTTATAGTCGACATAGTCATCCCGTGACACAGGAACGACCAGCATTTCCCGGTATTTCTTGTAAGTTGCAAAAAATCTGAGGTTCCCCAATTTCTCACTGATAAAGGGAACGGGACCTCCCAATCCGGCATCGACATTGTAATCCGGTTGATTATAAACCGGCTGTTTCCGTGTTTGCCACTCAAACAACCTCTGTGCGCCAAGCGGGGAAAGATCGTTGGTGGGATCCTTGTCAGACATCAATCGTTCGGAAACGGCATTCCAGCCGCCCACAAAATCAGTATACTGCAGCTGCGTAAAATAATCCCAATAACTGCGTGTTCCGTTTCCATTTAAATCCTCAAAAGGTTCTCCTGCATCCCATTTTCCATTATCATTTAAGTCAGTAAACGGCTCACCATTGTCCGTCCCCGTCCAGCAGACGGCATCATCAAAATATGGTCTCAGCCAGAATGAACTTTTATCGAACGGCGAGATACCAAAATATTTGGCGTGGGGAGGGCTGTATCTAAACTCAATATTTCCGTGATATCCGGATTTTTCACCCTCTCTTGTAACCACATTTACAATCCCCGAACGCACCTGGCCATACTCTGCGTTAAATCCGCCGCGTTCCACCGAAATTTCCTTGATGGCGCTCATCGCAATGTCGAATACGGGAACATTGTTGCGCGGATCTCGCAATGTCACACCATCAACGAGAAACAGCGCGCTATTTGCCCTGGCGCCGCGAATCTTCAAACTGTCCTCAATGCCAGCCTGCAGTTTGATGACATCCTGAATATTCGAAACAGGCAGTTCCTGAATCTCTCTGGACGAAACTGCAACCACACTGGTGGCCACATCATCTCGAATCAAATTCCTTTCGGCCACGACAGTAACGGCTTCTCCTTCCAGAGCTTCCATTTCCATCTCCGCGTTGACACGTGTGGTCTGATCGATCCGCACACGGACATCGGTGATATTCACTTCAGTATAACCGATGACCGATATTTTGACTTCATAAATTCCCGGAGGGACATTGAGAATAGTATAATTACCGCTCATATCAGCGGCGCTACCCATCATTGTTCCAACAAGAGTCACATTCGCTCCTGGCAGCGGATCACCGGTCGATTGATCAATCACCGTTCCTGCAATCTTTCCTGTTGTTCCTGACCAGAGCGGCAAATAGAACAAGAGCCCCGCCAGTAAAATCAGCATGATTGATATTTTAATTGTTACTCTCATGCTTGTTTCCTCCCTATAATGATTGAATAATTTTTAGTATGATTTATAAATAATAATTTCAGTAAGAATAGATCACAAAAGTACAACCACTCGTGTCACTAATTTCGATGAGGTAATGACAAAAAATATTTAAAATTATGATAATGGTTTAATATAATATCAAAAATGTATCGATGCAAGATTTTCTTACCTTTATTTTTAACCAGGCGGGGAATTTTACTCCCGAAAACTTTAAGTCAAAAAATACAATATTATTCAGTTCAGGCTGTTTTAATTTATAAAAATATATTTTTGATGAATTAACTTTTCAGTAGGATTTAATTAAAAATTTTTGTTGTGAGGGTGCAGGGAATCGAACCCTGGACCCACGGCTTAAAAGGCCGTTGCTCTACCAATCTGAGCTACACCCTCAAACAGGCGAATAAGTTAATAAAAAAAACTGAAGATGTCAATATTAGAATTTTGAGCCATTTTAACGGGACACTGAAATGTTTGGAACAATATGATAATTCGAGTAAGTTTCATTAATTTCCATTCGAATTTTCTTGATTAAGAAGCCGGCAAGTATCCGCATGGAATCCCGTGTCATGATCAAATACTGATTATCAAGAAGATCAAACCACATTTTGATATTAAATTCTTTGACAAATTTAGGATTCTTTGACGGTGTTACATCAACAAATAAAAGATCATACGTCTCTTTGTCAAAATAGTAATTCCCCTTATATCTCTGATCGGATATTTCTTTGACCTTTACACCGATGCCGCATGCCGATCTTTCGCTGATCATGGTATCCTTCAATGCGAAAAACTCGAATAGATCTTTCTTGTCATTGCCAAAAGGAAGAATGTCTTTTAAATCGAGACTAAATTTCCCGTTTTCCTCATCTTCATCCTGGGATTTGTTTTCCTCTTTCTTTTTATTCTTCTTCTCGGCTTTCTCTTTTGCTTTTTTCTGTTCTTCCTTTACTTGCCCGGTGATATCCGTTTCCTCTCCTTTTTTCTTTTTAACGGCTTTGATAATCTCTTCCTCTTCATCCTCGGCATGGACAGTCATTTTCTTTTCTATATAATATTCCTCCGTGGATACCCATTGACTATTCATCTGTCTGGTGACAGAGGCGACTGAAACGGAAAAGGTATCATAATCGGTATACGAATTCAGACGGGTTTCAACGCATTGTATCAATGAATAAAGCGGAATATCCCCTGCATATGAAGCGGCTGTTAGAAAAAAACAACTCAGGAATAAAACGATCCGAATTTTCATTAAGAATTCCTTATGAATAGATGAATAGATCAATTGACAATAAACAAGGGTATGTTCAAATGTTTGTCTATGTTTGCGGGCAATCAATTTGTCTGATTCTGGGAAGATAAACAAAACTTAAAATCGGATTCAATCCTTCGAACTCATCCATATGGTATCCTCCCTCTTCGGACCCACCGAGACAAGTCCGATCGGGACTTTGACCAGCGATTCGATTCGTTTTAGATATTGCCTGGCTTTTTCTGGAAGATCCTGATATTTCCGGATTTTTGATATACTTTGTTCCCATCCCGGCAGAACTTCGTAAACAGGTTCTACAGAATTTAAAACCTGGCTGTCTGCCGGCAAATGGTCCAATTGATGATTTTGATACTGATATCCGGTACATATCTTTATTTCTTTCAGGGAGTCGAGGACATCCAGTTTCGTGAGGGCGAGATAATCGATATCGCTGATCTCCGCTGCATACCGGACAACCATCGCGTCAAACCAGCCGCAGCGCCTCGGTCGCCCCGTTGTTGCGCCGTATTCAGTTCCAAGTTTTCGAATCACTTCTCCGAAAGATCCTTCCAGTTCGGTGGGAAACGGCCCGTTCCCGACACGCGTTGTATATGCTTTTACAATACCGATGATACGTCCGATCTTTTTCGGGCCGATACCCAATCCGGTACAGGCACCTCCGATTGTTGTATTGGAAGAAGTCACGTAGGGATAGGTACCGAAATCAATATCCAGCATGGTTCCCTGAGCACCTTCTAAAAGCACCTTTTTCCCGGCCTGAACACCCTGAAGCAACATCCACCGTCCATCAACGATGCAGCCTTTTATTTTTTCCTTAAAATCAAGCAGCCGGTTAAAAAGGTCTTTCTCATTTACGCCGAAAGTATTGTAAATGGCCTTTAAAATGCTGTTTTTAAAAATTACATTTTGGTGAATTTTTGCTTTTAACTGATCCGTATCCAGTAGATCCCCCACACGAATTCCGATTCGGCTGGCTTTATCGGCATAAGAAGGGCCGATTCCTCTCCGTGTGGTGCCAATCTTTTCACGCGTCCCGCTTTCTTCGAATCCTTTTTCGATCAACTGATGATAGGGCAGAATCAAGTGCGCGCTCTGGCTGATGAAAAGCCGGCCGATTACCTCTATCCCCCGGCTTTCAAGGTTGTTGATTTCTTCCAGAAGCGTTTCGGGATTGATGACAACGCCGTTCCCGATGATGCACTGTGTGTGAGGCCGGAGGATGCCAGAAGGAATGAGGTGCAGGATGAATTTTTCGTCATCGAATTCGACCGTGTGCCCCGCGTTCGGTCCGCCCTGATAGCGGGCCACAATATCCACGTCTTCACCGATCAGGTCGACAATTTTGCCCTTGCCCTCGTCTCCCCATTGTGTCCCTAATACGAGTTGAACGGATACAGGTTCCTTAAGTAAAGCTTTCAACCGCTTCATCCTCTTTTTCGAAAACCTCAAAGACACAATTCAGTTTGGTCATTCTGAGAAGCTCTCTTGGTTTTTCCTGTAGTTTGAAAAGTCTGATGTCTCCGCTCTTTTTCCGAACAGCCATCAAACAGCCGATTAGTATTCCCAATCCTGAACTGTTCATTCTCTCCACACTGGACATGTCCACAGCCAATTTGTTTTTCCCGCTGTTGATCAGTTCGTGCATCTTTTCGGAAACCTGTGTCGCATCCGGTCCGCCAAGTGTTTTCCCGACAATACGGATAATCACGATTCCGCTTTTTTCCAGAATCTTTAAATCCATTTTTTTATTCCATAATAATGATGACAAGAATTCAAATTATTTTTTCTTGTGTGCCATTCTCAGGTGTTCTTTATCCCCGTGACGGGTCTGCCAATCCAGAACGAGAGCACTGGCCACAAAAATAGACGAATAAGTACCGACAATGATACCCACACACATGGCGAATGCAAAACCGTGAATCACTTCTCCGCCAAACAGAAAAAGAACGAATACAACAAAAAACGTGGTCATTGAGGTAATAATTGTCCGGCTGAGAGATTGATTGATACTGGTGTTAATGATAGTCGCCAGACTCTCACTGCGCATGACTTTAAGATTTTCCCGGATACGATCGTAGACCACAATCGTATCATTCAGTGAATACCCGACGATCGTGAGAAAAGCAGCAATTTCTTTGAGTGAAATTTCAAAATTCAGAATACTGAAAATCCCAAAGGTGATCATCACATCATGAAACAGAGCAATGATTGCACCCACTGCAAATACAAACTCAAATCTCCAGCCGATATAAATCAGAATGAGCAGCAGCGCGATTAAAACCGCCAGAACAGCTGCCTTCCGAAGTTCTTCACCGATTTTTGGTCCGACAGTATCTACTTTTCGAATCTCATAGGAATCATCCGGTAATGTTTTTGTAATGGCACCTTCCACTTTTTCAGCCATATCAGAAGCACTGGTCCCTTTTTGCTGTTCGACATAAATCAAAAATTCATTTTTTGTTCCGAACCGCTTTATTTCACTCGATCCGAGACCGATGGTTGACAGTGCATCCCGAATCTTGCCTGCAGTAATCGTTTTTTCAAAACGGAGAACGATGGAGGTTCCTCCTTTAAAATCGATGCCGTAATTCGGCCTTCCGGGGATAAAAAGAGAGCCGATGCCGATAATCAACAGTGATGCAGAGATGACATAAGCGATCTTTCTTCGCGCGACAAAGTCGATATGTGGTGTCTGGAAAAATTGCATATTTTATCCTTCCCGATGTCTGATAAACCCGTGAATAAAATCTAAAATTAAATACTGAGTTTGGTTAATGTACGACGTGCTGTGATTGTGTCAAAAACATAACGGGTCAACACCAGTGCCGTAAACATACTAACCACAATACCAATGGCCAATGTAATGGCGAAACCACGAATCGGCCCGGTACCGAATTGATACAGGACAAGCGCCGTCATGAGAGTGGTCACATTGGCATCTAAAATCGTTTTAAAGGCCCGCGCATATCCGGCATCGATAGAAGTACGGACCGTCTTCCCTGTCCTCAGTTCTTCGCGAATACGTTCAAAGACCAGCACATTGGCATCGACCGCCATCCCGATGGTCAGCACAATACCGGCAATTCCCGGCAGCGTTAATGTAAAGCGGAACTGGGCAAGAACGGCCAAAAGAAAAACAAGGTTAAAAATCAAAGCAAGATCAGCAATGGCACCTGCCATACGATAATAAACGATCATGAATAACATAACGATACACATGCTGATCAAAGCAGACCATTTGCTTCGATTAATCGAATCCTGACCGAGAGAGGGACCCACTGTCCTTTCTTCAACAATTTGAACCGGCGCAGGCAGTGCACCAGCCCGTAAAACAATGGCCATCATCTTGGCTTCGTCCATATTCTTCATGCCTGTAATACGGCCGGAGCCGTTTGGTATCTTGGTTTGAATCCGGGGTGCCATATACACTCTGTCATCAAGAATAATGGCAAGCCGTTTTTCAATATTGGCGCCGGTGACCCGGGAGAAAATGCGCGTCCCCTGACGGTCCAGTTTAAAATTCACTTCCGGCAGTCCCGTGTTCTGTACGTCCTGGCTGATAGTGACTTTGGCATCTGTCAGATACTTGCCTGTCAATTCAGCTTCTTTTTTGACAAGAAACAATTCACGATATTCCCGATCCCCCACCTTGATGGTTTCGGAGGACCACCGGAATTGCGCATCCGGAGGAATCAATTTCTGGATATCTTCACGCGCAAGAATACGATCGACCGCTTTGACATTTTCAACAGGAACACTGACTTCTTTCCCGTATTGACGCAGATCCCTGAGCAAAGCTAAAAATGGATTTTCCTTAAAAACATTTTCGTCCACGATCAGCGAAGTGTCCGACTTTTCTTGTTCGTCTGTGGTTATCTCTTCATCTCCAAACAACTCGCTGACACCGATGGCTTTATCCTGACTCGGCTGCTGTTCGGCCGCTTTCTGGGAAGTGTCCTTTACGGCTTTTGTCTCTTCGGTTTCTTCGGGAATAATACTTCCCTTTTCCCTGGCAAGTGCTTTGTCAATTTTATTGATGACGTCCGAAAAAACGAGGGGATCTTTCAGCATCTTGAATTCAAGCAATGCTGTCTTGCCGATCAGCGCCTTGGCCTGATCCGGATCAGAAATGCCGGGAAGTTCGATGAGAATCCGTCTGGCTCCGATTTTCTGAATAATCGGTTCGGAAACACCGAACTGATCAATACGGTTTCGCAGGATTTCCAGAGAGCGGTTCATTGCATCTTTGGCTTCTTTTTCAATCCATTCTTTTATTTCCTTCTCCGTATCTCCATGTTCCCCCCAATACTGGCTCAATGGAATGTTCCTCTTCTCCATATTATTCATAAGAAGGGCCATAAAATCCTCTGAACCGGCGTTAAGTTCCTGCTCTGTTTCTGACAGTACTTCTGTTAATTGTTTGTCCTTGACTCTTGCCAGCTGCTCGACTAACACAGGCAGGTCCAATTCATACGTCAGATACATACCACCCTGTAAATCCAGCCCAAGCCGAATCGATTTATCGATCAGAGGGATCAACTTTCCTTCATCATCCAGCATTTTTCGTTTTTCCGGGGTTAACGTGTTTAGTTTATATGAGGGCCACAATGCATAAATGGCCCAGCACAATAAAAATACAATAAGAATGGTCTTAAAGAGATTCTTTCTCTGCATAAATTACTCCTTCACCGGTAACTGTTCCATATCTAAATTTGAAAATTCATATAGTTCATTTATTGAGAATTAGAATATATGCTATTTTCGACTTATTTTCAAGAAATTTTTATCTCTTTTCTGATTCGCTCTTTATCTGCCCTTATAAAAACTTTGTGTCCATATCCATCGATTCCAGATCGACTTGCTGGACATGGTCGAATTTTTGACCTAAAAAACGTTCCCCGACATCACGAAATTGATGGGGAATATCACTGACAAAAAATTGATGTTCGGCTTTTTCATTTCCGGGATTTTGTATTTTTTCCCGAGCAAGTTTTTCTTCTACCGCCCGGGATGTTTCTTCAGCCGAATCAATCAGGGTCACTCCGTTACCCAATACTTCCTGAATGACGGATTTGAGAAGCGGATAGTGGGTGCACCCTAAAATCAGTGTATCGATCTGATGTTTTTTTAAAGGATTCAAATATTTCTCGGCAATCAGTTTTGTGATGTCTCCGTTAAGCCATCCTTCCTCTGCCAGAGGAACGAACAAGGGACAGGCCTGAGAAAATACCTGAACTTCCGGATTCAATTTCAGAAAATGGGTTTCGTAGGATTTGCTTACGATAGTGGCCTTCGTGCCGATCACACCGATTCGGTGGTTTCGTGTGGCTTTTAGCGCTGCATGAACACCGGGTAATACAACTCCCAGAATTGGAAAATGGAACGTTTTGACGAGAGAATCCAGAGCCACAGAAGAAACAGTATGGCATGCGACGACGATCATTTTCACATTTTGCTGTAAAAGAAAACGGACATCCTGCATAGCAAAATGCTGCACCACTTTTGGTGATTTCGTGCCGTAAGGCACCCTCGCCGTATCCCCGAAATAAACGATTTGTTCCGCGGGCACTCTTTTGAAAACCTCATGCACTACAGTCAATCCGCCAATACCGGAGTCGAATATGCCAATCGGTCTCGCATCACTCATAATTGGTTCTTTCTGTGTATAAAAAAATGACCTGAAGGGTCAGATAAATAATAAATTAAACTTTTGTAAATTTCCATTTTTATAAAAAATATCAAATATCAAAATCTAAATGTCAAATGAATACTTTTGATATTTGGCATTTGCGCTTTATTTGTCATTTGGATTTTGTCATTTGTAATTTCAAAAAATATTGTTCATATCAATTTTTAAAAAGTCTTATTTATAAAAATATTTTTCGATTATCTATCCAATCCCCTTTTCATACTCTTTCTTAAATTCCAGAATACTCTCGCAAAGCGCCTCGGCCAGTTTCTGCCGGAAGGTTCGTGTTTTAAGTAGGCGTTCTTCATAACTGTTTGAAAGAAAACCGGTTTCAATCAATATGCTCGGCATGGCCGATCCGATAAGCACATAAAATCCCGCCTGATAAACACCAAGATTCGGATTCTTCGTCCATTTCTTCAGACTGTTATTGACCACAGTCGCCAGATTTTCACTATCCTTCATGTATCCGCTCTGGGCAATGGCATTGAGAATATAGGAGGCGTTTTGATACTCCTGATAGTGCTCCTGGGATTCTTCCAATTCGATAACCGAGTTCTCAAGCTGGGCCACTTCTCTGGCCTGTTCGGTTTTCGCCATACCAAGAATGTAGGTGGAAAATCCATGTATTTTTTGGTTGGTATTGGCATTGGCATGAATGCTGATGAAAAGTTTTCCATTATTGGCATTGGCAAATTGAGTGCGGTCATTCAACGCGACATAGGTATCGTTTTCACGGGTCATTAAAACTTCGACATCCGATTTTTTAACAAGAAGATCCTTCAACCGTTTGGCTATGTCCAGTGTAATTTCTTTTTCCTTCATACCCGATTTGCTGACCGCACCAGGATCTCTGCCGCCGTGTCCGGGATCGAGGACAATACGGTCAATCAGCCACCGTTTTTTATCTTCTTTCGGATTTTTCAAATCCGCATTGGTCAACTTATCCGTGCTCCACAACGTTACCATTACCTCATCCTGCTGTGCATAAACTTTATGATCCCTGATTTTATGACTCAATTGAAGTGAGATCTGTGCTGATTTATCGAATTGGAAAGAAACGATCCGGTTCACGATACCCTGGGGCTGATTTGCGGAAATTTCAAGCGTGTCCAGTTGCCCTCCGTAAATCGTGATATTCAGCCAGTCTTTGTTGTATGACGATGAAACATCCGAATCGCCAAAAGGTTTTGTGGTCAAAATATGAATCAGTGTACCGTTGGCGCGGTCCTCGACATGAACCGCCGTGATATTGCTCGGAGCCTGTTCGACAAGAAGCAGCCTCTGTTCCGGATTAAAGGATAAATTGGCTGAAAAAAACGGCCCGATTGTTTGAAGAAAATGGATCAACGGCACATAGGGATGATTATCGACATCGATTGGCGGAAGAATCAACTGATAGGCATCTTTGCCAACCAGTATGAACGGATTCAATTCGGTTACTTTGATATTCTCGGAACGGCCCTTCAACACCCATTTCCGGTTCTTCGGATTGGTAAAATATTTCGTGTCCGTCACCCTGATCAAATCTTCCAGTGAAATATAAACGATCCCTTCCCGTTCGACAGAAGCGATTTGATCCGTTTTTGTTTTCCCCGGATAACTCACTGAAATGGAATGAGATGCTTCGGCGGAAAGAATCAAAGGTGCAAATACGATCAAACCAAAAAAAACATAAAAGGGATATAATATAAAACGCTGAATCATACAAACACAACCAATTTAAAGCTTATTATTTCACAGAAAACTTAAATTTTGAGTCAAGTTTTGAAAACCATTTGTAATTTGTCATTAAATGTCAAATGCAAAAGCACAAATGTCAAATCAAATCCCAATAACCCAATATAATAAATCTTATTGTTTATTCTTTGGACGAAGAATAGCCGAAAAAATAAGCATTAGCTCGTGAGCTTCTCTCCATAATGTCCTGCTTTTTTCTTTTTTCCCTGGATTGGCTTTCACTACCATCCTAAGCCAATGCTTTGTCTCTTTTGATTCTTTTCTGCAAATACTTATTCTATGTTTAAAATCTTTCTTTGATTCGGCGGCATCTGCTTCCATGTAATTTGCACCAATACTTGTCCCCGACCTTACAATTTGATCTATAAGAGGATAATTGATCGGATTCTGAGAAATTGTCTTGGCAAATTCAATGATCTTTTCTCCAAAAACTGCTGTCCTTTCCTCTAAATCATACTTCTTTTTAACATTTGGACTTTGAGCTTGATTTTGCATTTGGATTTTGGTATTTGTCACTTTCTCAGCTATTACAGCTTTTGCCATTCCCCCACCACTTTCAGTTTCACCTTTAACGAAGAGACAAAACTCTGCTAATTTTTATCTTGATTCAAAATTTGACTGGCTTTTTTTAAAAGCAGTTTTTCATCCCGCGTCAGATTTTCCATGCCCACTTCGTTGGCTTTGTCCAGAACCTGGTCAACAAGCCGCCGCAGTTTCTCCTTTTCTTCCTCTTTTTTATGGATCACACGCATGTGCTGTTTCCGATGCCAGTCTCCAAAGCGTTTCTTCAAATCGTCCCATCTCCAGTCAAATTTTAAATAGAGATAGCCGACCAGCATGCCGCCCAGATGGGCAAAATGGGCAATACCGTCCGCACTCCCCAGAACACCGCTGAACAGGGATATCCCGGCAAAAAGCAGAGCCAGGGTTCTTGCTCTCATCCTAACGGGAAAAATAAAAAAGAGGAGCATTGTAATTTCACGATCCGGAAACATCATTGCAAAGGCAGTCAGGACTCCCAATACCGCTCCGGAAGCGCCGATGGTGGGAACCATGGACATGGGAGTAATCAGGGTGTGGATGAGTCCGGCACCCACACCCGTAATGAGATAATATCGAAGAAAAGCTTTGGGGCCCCACATCCGCTCGATTTCGCATCCAAAAACCCACAAAGCATACATATTAAAGAAGAGATGAAACATTCCTCCGTGCAGAAACATGTATGTGAAAAATTGCCAGATATAAAAGCGGGACCAGGTTAATTTTGGAATCAGGCCGAATGCGGCAATCAAAGGTCTGCCAGCTACCATGAGCAATAGAAAGACAGCGCCGTTAGCAATGATAAGGATCTTGACAGTGTCCGTTATTCCGCTGCCCAACCCCCACGACATTCTTCGATATGTCTGCATGAAAAAATAATAACCTCAAATATAATTCGAAATAGATCAAGAATGCTAACTATAAAATCTGTATCGAAAGTCGATCTTATGTGTCATTCCTGCGGATGCAGGAATCCCCTCCAGTTTTTATTATTAAGAGATTCACGGACAAACCCGGAATGACAAATTTTTATTATTTCAGACCTTTGATACAACCACGTGTTTATAATACTAATATTAACATTCACTCAAAATTGAATAATCTTGCCAACAAACATTAAAATATAAGCAGACGCACACCACCCCTTAAAGCCAGTCCGGTTACATTGACTTCATCCCAGGTCGGCAGCCCGGCTTCTTCGGATTTGTTCCCCTTGACTTTGCAGCCATTGTAGTAAGCCTCGACAATAAAGGAAGAACGGCTTCCAAGGAGGTATTCGACTCCGGCGCGTCCAACCCAGCCGAATCCTTTGAAGAACCGGCTGCTCTCCACATTAGCCACAAGATTCTCTTCCTTGTTCCATAAAAACTGATAGGAAATGCCTGCGCCGCCATAGATATTTACTTTTTGCGCCACCGGAAAATGAATAGTCACATTTGCAGAAACAGGCAAAAGAGAAGTTTTGTAATTGATCGTCTGAACCTTTTCGGTAACAACAATGTTACCTTCTGTAGTTCCTGTATTCACATTGCTTGTTTCAGAATAACTCTTCCAAAAATAGAATACTCCCAGACTAACATCGACTGCTTCATCCACATTGATTCCGTAGCTGCCGCCCAAAAGCATGCCCGAGGGAGTGCCCTTTGGATTCAATGTTCCGACGTGAAGTTCCAATGCCTTCATATTCCCACCATAAACTAAACCTGCCAGGCAGAGTAATAGAACTGCCACGATCCAGTGTTTCGTTTGCATTTTCAACCTCCTGTTTAAGTTACTCTGATTTTGAATAGTTACAATCCAAATTCATTCTGGGATATCATTAAAAGTGGTTCTTATTTGTCATTCCTGTGCATATAGGAATCTTCCGTTTTTTAATGATGAGATTCCGGGACAAGCCCGGAATGACAACATTTTGAAATTCCGACTTTCAATACAATCCCGTTTTCGTCTCATTATAAAATGATATATTCGCCGAACAGATTCATCTTCATTGTAGAAAAATTGAGATTAAAAAGCAAGTTAAAATCATCATGAATAGTTCGGGAAAGGACCGATTGATTTCATTTTACGACGATACTGACCAACTTGTTTTTCACCACGACTGTCTTGACAATTTCTTTCCCCTCGGTATAAATTTGAATCTTGGGCTCGTTCAGGGCTTTTTCTTTGACCGTATCGTCACTGGCATTCCGCTCCGCCTCGATCTGACCTCTGAGTTTTCCGTTCACCTGAATCACGATGGTCACAGTATCGGACTTTAGTTTCTCTTCATCCCAGACCGGCCAGGTTGATTTAAAGATGCTTTCGGAATGACCCGCCATCTGCCAGAGTTCTTCGGTAAGATGCGGCGCAAAAGGCGCCAAAAGTTGTACGAGCGTTTTCATAACGAAGTTCAGTTTTTCCAGATTTTGCTCTTTGGGCGGCACGTCCTGAACATAGAGATACATCGCATTGACCAGTTCCATGATCCGGCTGATCGAGGTATTGAACTGAAACCGTCCGAGATCGAGTGTTATCATTTTAATACTGGAATGCATGACCTGTTCCAGTTCGCTCATTCGCTTCTCTTCATTTCCCTTCGGTGGTTTTTCCCGGATCATTTCGACGAGCCGCCACACCCGGTTGAGAAACCGGTTGATGCCGTGAATCCCTTCGTCGGACCAGTCTCCTCCCTCGGTATAGGCGCCCATGAACATGAGATACATCCGGAAGACGTCGGAACCGTACTGGCTGATGTAATGATCCGGATTGATCACGTTGCCCCGGGACTTCGACATTTTGGCGCCCTGATTCGTGATCACACCCTGATGCACGAGCCGTGTAAAGGGTTCGTCAAAATTGATCATTTTAAGATCATAAAGCACCTTCGTGAAAAACCGGGCATAGAGCAGATGCATAACCGCATGTTCCGCGCCGCCGACATACTGATCCACAGGAAGCCACCGGTTGACGGCTTCGGGATTGAATGCTTTTGTATCGATATCCGGATCGGGAAAACGGAGAAAATACCAGGACGAGCAGACGAATGTGTCCATGGTATCGACTTCCCGCCGGCCCTTGCCGCCGCATTTCGGGCAGGCTGTATTGACCCATTCCGGATTGGTCGTCAGCGGAGATTTTCCCGTACTTTTAAATTCGACTTTTTCCGGCAAAACCACGGGAAGTTGATCTTCGGGAACGGGAACAAGGCCGCACTGATCACAGGCGACAATCGGAATCGGCGCGCCCCAGTACCGCTGGCGCGATACCAGCCAGTCCCGAAGTTTGTAATTAACCTGCGCTCCTCCCCATCCCTTTTCTTCGAGATAGCGGATAACTTTCTGAATGCCGGGCCTGGACGGCTCGCCTGTAAACGGCCCGGATTGAATCATGATCCCCGGTTCGATATAGGCGGTTTCCAATTTCTCGTGTGATTTTCCGTCAGGACTGATCACCTCGACAATCGGAAGTTCATATTTTTTGGCGAATTCGAAATCCCGCTCGTCGTGTCCGGGCACGGCCATGACCGCGCCGGTTCCGTAAGTGAGGAGCACATAATCGGCAATCCAGATCGGCACTTTTTCATTGTTCACGGGATTGATGCAGAAACTGCCCGTGAACACGCCGGTCTTTTCCTTTTCCGTGGAAGTCCGGTCGATCTCGCTCTGCTTGCGTGTTTGAGCAATGTACGTCTGAACCGCCTTCCGTCGTTTCTCTGCTGTGATCTCCATAACCAGCGGATGTTCCGGTGCGAGCACCATGTAAGTCACGCCCCACAGCGTGTCCGGCCTTGTCGTAAACACCTCGATCTCCCCGGAGCCATCCAAAAGAGAGAAGTTGACCCTTGCCCCTTCACTGCGGCCGATCCAGTTGCGCTGCATGATCTTGGTTTTTTCCGGCCAGTCGATCCGGTCCAGCCCTTCCAAAAGCCGGTCCGCATAATCGGTGATCTTGAAAAACCACTGTTCCAGATCCTTGTGGATCACTTCGGAATCGCACCGTTCACATCGGCCGTCGATGACCTGTTCGTTCGCCAGTACGGTCTGACAGGACGGACACCAGTTTACCGGCGCCTTTTTGCGGTAGGCCAGTCCGTTTTTATAGAGCAGGAGAAAAAACCACTGCGTCCATTTGTAATATTTGGGATCGCTCGTGTTGATCTCCTTGGACCAGTCGTACATCGCGCCGATGGCTTTGAGCTGTTTGCGAATCCCCTTGATATTCTCCGCCGTCGAAACCGCCGGATGGACTCCCTTCTTGATCGCGTAGTTTTCCGCGGGAAGGCCGAATGCGTCGTATCCCATCGGCTCGAACACATTGTGCCCCTGCATGCGCTGAAACCGCGCCCACGTATCCGTGGGGCCGTAGTTCCACCAGTGCCCGATGTGCAGCCGGTCTCCCGAAGGATAGATAAACATGACGAGGCAGTACAGCTTTTTTTCAACATCAGTCATGTCGGTCTGATACAGCTTCTGTTCTTCCCAGGCCTTCTGCCACTTCTTCTCGATTTCTGTAAACGGATATGGACTCATCGTGTTCCCTGCGTTAAAATATGAAATATCAAAAATGAAATATTAAAATGACAGATCAAAATGTGAAATGAGTTAGATTAAAGTAATTGAACATTTTGATTTTTACGTTGCCATTCTGATCTTTGATATTTGACTTATCATTTTCATCCTTATGAAAATATTGTTCTAAATATAACAATCAAACACTTAAAAGACAAACCCAAAATGTGACCACAAAACTTTTCCAAAAACATGTACATTGTATTTTAGTAAGGTCAATATATAAAAATGATGATGAAGTTGACCTTCGCCCAAGAATATTTGATATGATCCTGAATTCGATGTTCAATCCCGGATTTTAAAAAACTGTTGTTTTTTTAATATTATTGATTATAATATTAAAACAGTGACAACTCCAATATCTCGATCAAAACAAATATATAGAAAAAGAGAAAGCTCGACCTTTCATGCGCAATTTATATTTGATCACGCGTTCCTGATTAAATGAATTGGAACCGGGCTCTCGACGATAACAACTTTTTACGGGGACACAGAAAAATGAAACCAACTTTATCCGATGAGGAACGAAACCGGCTCGACAAATTGATCTCCGAAACGGAAAAGCGCACGAACACACAGATTGTGCTTTCCGTGGTCAAACGAAGTGACAGCTACGCGGAACTGCCCTGGATTGCCTTCGCTCTGGGCGCGTCGATCGCCGGACTGCTGATTTTCATTCTGGATCTTTTATCCAACGATTGGGTTCCGCAGGTCACCATCCTTGCCGCAGTGGCAGGGATTCTAACAGGCGGCGCGGTTTTAGCGCTTCTTGCCGTTCTGATACCGGGATTTGCAAAACGGTTCCTGACCGCCCACCGCGCCGAGGTGGAAGTCCGCCAGTACGCGGAATCCCTCTTTCTGGACCGTGAACTCTTTGCCACCGGCAGCCGGACAGGCATCCTGCTGCTGGTCAGTCTGTTCGAGCGGAAAGTCGTCCTGCTTCCGGACAGGGGACTAAGGAACCAGCTGACCGTGGAATCCATGCAAAGCGTGATTGCGGCAATGGCCTCCTTTCTGAAACGGAAAAAAATCTGCCGGGCATTCGAAGCAGGTCTGGAGAAGCTCTCCGGAATTCTGGGAACCTCAGTTCCGGGAACCGGCGAGAATGAACTGCCGAACGAAATTATCGAGGAGAAGGGCGTATGAAGACCACATCGAAATTTTTTCTGCTGCCGGTTCTGTTTTTAGCGGGTTCCATTCTCACGGGAGCGGATATCCCCTATCTGACCGGCCGGGTGACCGACAACGCGCAGATTCTGTCCCCGGAGACGCGCCAATCCCTGACCGAAACCCTGAAGGAGCATGAGGATCGCACCACCAACCAGATCGCCGTGCTTACCATTCCCACACTGGACGGAGAGAACATCGAAGAATACGCTGTCAGAGTTTTCGATGCCTGGAAACTCGGCCAGAAGGGCAAAGACAACGGCATTCTCATCATTGTCGTTCCTGATGACCACCGCATGCGCATCGAAGTGGGTTACGGCCTCGAGCCCATCCTCACCGACGGCATGGCAGGAGAGATCATTCGAACCGTAATGACTCCCAAATTCAAAAATAATGATTACGACGGCGGAATCACCGACGGTGCCCGGGCCGTGATAACGGTTCTGGAAGGCGGCACCCTGCCGGCAATGGCCGGGGAATCCGGTAAATCGGGAGGATTGGACGATCTGCATATTCAGGGGCCGGATCTTGGAATCATGGAGCGCATTCTCATTGGAGCCTTTATTTTCGGCATCATCGGACTCTTCACCGCGATGGGTATTCTCACACCCGGTGTCGGCTGGTTTCTCTACTTCTTTCTGATCCCGTTCTGGGCCACGTTCCCGATTATCGTACTCGGCACCCGGGGCGCATTCGCGTGTCTTGTCACCTACGTGATTGGTTTCCCGATCGCAAAACTTTTCATTAAAAAAACCAA
>CAZTZL010000050.1:0-21018 GCA_964617625.1 uncultured bacterium | reverse complement strand
GATTTTCATGATGGGCGATCATACGTTCAAAATCATCCAGCACAGGCAATATTTTTAAAATCATATCTCCTTTCGCCAGTAAATAAAGCTGATCTCTTTCCTTTTCGTTTCTCTTTTTATAATTGCTGAACTCCGCCTGTAATCGCTGCAACTGTTCAAGACAGTTTGTATCCACTGAATGTTTTTTCTCCTCGATTTCAGATGCTTTTTCTGATTTTTTTTCAATATTCGAAATTTCAGAATCTGATATCGGAATAACCACTTCCTGACCGTCTTGACCTGTTTTCTTATCCAGTTTTAAATCATCTGATTCAACCATCAATATCAATACTCCTTACATAAAATGGCATTCCCCTGATTCGTAAACAAAATGAGCCCGATGTCATACGGCATGAGCCATTTGCATTCTCAGACACCAGACCCATTTTTACATTGACAATCAACTTACATTGACTGAAACTTCTTTCGGTTTTGCCTCCTCGGCCTTGGGCAGGCTGATCGTTAACACCCCTTCTTTGTAATCGGCCTTTACCTTATCGACCTGAACAGATACCGGCAAACTGAATGACCGCTCGAATAAACCGTATGACCGTTCCACCCTATGATACCGTTTATCTTTTTCCTGTTTTTCTTCCTGCTTTTCACCTTTGAGCGTCAAGACATTGTCCTGGATTATGACCTTAATATCGTTCTTTTTCATACCGGGGACCTCGGCCTTGACAATAATATCGTCTTTCGTTTCAGCAATATCGACCACAGGATTCCATGGGAATACTCCGGCTTCACTCCGACCCGGTGCTGCGGTGAAGAACTCATTGAATAAACGATTCATTTCATCCTGGAAATTGGTCATATTTCCTATTGGTGTCCAGCGTATCAGTGTCATCGTTTATCCCTCCTTTCAAAATTAATTCAGGGTTTAAACATGGATGTTAATGAATTCGTTTTTGTATTATGCAAGTGCCATGCCAGGATGAATTATTTGTCATAAAGGCATATTATTTAATAACTAATGGCATTTATAAAGAAAACAAAAGGGACAAGCCTCATTGACAGTAACAATGCCCATGTGACATACTAACAATAAATCAAGGCCATGATGGCATAAAAAAGGCAGGTTTTGCAACCTGCCTTCAACATGTTTCAAAATGATGTATATGGAAGATTATTCGGGAAGTTTGACAAAAGCGTGAATATCTACATCACCCCGTTTTAGAGAAAATATAACCACTTCACCTTTCTTGTATTTGCGTAACGTTTTGCGATAGGAGGCAACCGAAGTGACTGATTCATCCTCAATCTTTTCAATAAGGTCTCCTCGCTGAATACCCGCTTCTGCAGCTGCACTGTAAGATTCAACCTGAGTAACGATCACACCTTCAGCATTTTTATACGCATTGTAGTGTGAACGAATTTCATCCGTCAAATTTTGAATTGATAACCCAAGGCTTGCGACTTCATCTTCTTCCTTAGATTCCGAATTCTCTTTTCCGGTGTCTTTTTGCCCAAGTTTGACCCTTACCTCTTTTTCCTTGCCATCTCTCAGTATGGTCAGCTTGACTGTATCGCCCGGATTTTTAAGAGCAATGGTATTCTGTACTTCATTGCTCTGAAAAACGTCTTCATCATCAATCTTTATGATAATATCAAGAGGTTTTAAACCCGCTTTTTTCGCCGGACTGTCATCCATGACCTGTTCAACAATGACTCCTTTCGGCCGATCCATATTGTATCGTTCGACTACCCTTTCATTTACAGGTCTCATGGCAATACCCAGCCAAGCCCTTGTGACATAACCCTTATCAATCAGGTCGCCCATTACCTTTTTTGCCAGATTGATCGGAATGGCAAAACCATATCCCTGATAACCACCGGTCCTTGTAGCAATTGCTGTATTGATCCCGATGACCTCTGCTTTTAAATTGACCAGAGCGCCCCCGCTGTTCCCCGGATTGATGGCAGCATCGGTCTGAATAAAATTTTCTATGGCATAGGATCCACCTGTCTGTCCGGCATCTTCATCCTGAATAATCCCGATTGCACGCCCCTTTGCGCTGACAATACCTGCCGTGACCGTGGAAGTTAAATAGAGAGGATTGCCTACTGCCAAAACCCATTCTCCGACTTCCATTTCATCCGAATCGCCCAGTCTGGCAACAGGAAGATTTTCTCCTTTGATCTTTATTACGGCCACTTCTGTCAATGGATCTGTACCAATCAGTTTTGCCTCAAATTCTCTTTTATCATAAAGGGTTACTTTAATATCATCAGCATCCTGGATGACATGATGATTGGTCAGAATATATCCATCTTTATTGACAATAACACCCGATCCCAATCCCTGCAATCGCTGTGATTCCGGTGCCTGTTGCTGAAAATTTCGTCCGAAAAAGTCTTTGAAAATGGGCCCCCAGAAATCATTCTCTTCAGGCGAACGCTTGATGATTTTTGAAGTTGCAATACTGACAACGGTCGGCAGTATTTCCTTGGAGACCGCAGTGAATGCCTTTGATGTACTCTGCAGATCCAAAAGCGCATTCGAAACAGCCTCCTGATTTCCAAGAACAACGGACTCCGATTTCTTGGATGCAAATGAGCTAGGCGTCCAATTAAAATTGGAAGCGAAGATCATTCCGATAGCCACACCGATGAGAATAAATCCGGCTACGGCCATTAGTTTCGATTTAGATGAACGCATATTAATTCCTCCTTCAAAAATAAATCAATTTGTTCTATCCCTAATGCTCAATCGTAATGTTCTTACGATAAGAACTGAGGAAAGGTTCCTTCGATTAAAACAGGAATGTAAACCGGAAGCTGGTTTAAAAATGAAGTGCAAACTGAATTTTATTCGGAGCAATACTCAAATTCAATCGGCCGATGGGCACTTTTACTTCAATCGGTTTCAACGCCACATAAAACGAACCGACACTTAATATCCCCCACAATATGCTTTCAGCTAATATTTTCTTTTCATCCTTTGTGTTGGATGTATCTGACAATCCTTCATCGACAAGCTCTTTCTCAGCATCTTTATGGGCTTTCGTATAATCCCGATATCTCTTAATTGCATATCCTCCCGAAGCCGCTCCAAGAATGGCAAACGGCAAAAACGGACGATTGACGGTTATCCGATATCGCATTCCCATTTCGAGATCGAGCAATTCGTCACCGCGATAGATCTTTGATATCTTGTTCTTGGGGATAACAATCGCATCCCCGCTGGTCAATCGAACAACAAATCCCTTCTCGGTAATTTTTATTACCTTTCCATTGTATTTCTGATTTTGTTTGGTAACAATCACATCGCTTCTGACCAGTTGAGGTATCAACGCAAGCAATAAAACAAGTATGGCAATTTTTTTCATATGTTCCATTTTCCTTTGATTAAACCAGATGTTGTCGCAGATGGATGTTTCTCTCTAGTTATACCATTCCTGGTTTATTTTGCACAAAACGTGCCATAACATATGATAACGAAAACGAATTTGATCGGCTACTGCAATCTGTAAAGCAGTACCATAATTCTTCGATTTAAATAGCGCCCGACAGGAGAATTGTTGTCACCAATTAATATGCTGCCGCGGCCCTTCAAGCGCATACTCAGAGGTTCTCTCTCTCCATATCCCACCGGTGCGTCAATGCGACTTTTAATGACCTCATATTGTCCAGGATAGGCTGCTTTTATTTTTTCTAAAAATGCGGCAGTAAAACGCTGCGCCCTCTGAAAAGACAATCGTTCATTGACATTGGTCGGCCCGACGGCACAGGCATGCCCTTCAAAACGCAATCGGAATCCTGGATTTTCGAGCATTTCGCGTGCAACGTCCATGAGCCGATCCCAATAAAATTGATAGACAGGTTCCACCTGACCAAATTTCGCAGCCCCAAAAATCTCCTGTCTTCGAATGATCTTTCTCTGGGATAAACGGATGGAATCTGGATGCGTTTTGAAAGAACGATCCAGAGTATCCATTAATGACAAGTCATAGCCGTACCATTGATTTCGATAGACCAGCGCCCCGCTTGAATCCGTCGCATCCCAGATATGCTCCACACAGAGGCTGTCATTCAGATCGGTTTGTTGATCAGTAAACTTGATGGATCCGGGTTGGATTTGGACCTCATAAGTTTTTACTCCGGCGGGAGAAAGGATCCGGGGTTGAAATGGAATAACATTTTCTTTTAAAGTTGTATCGACGACAATCGTATAGGGTTTAAAAATAACCTCTTCCATCTTCTGTGAAACAGAAAAAACAACGACACGATTTTCCTGCATGATCCATTCCGCATCCTGGGGATTCTTCGGCATCGGACGTTTGCCCAGCACTTTATCGGGATGATTCCTATCGATAATAATGCGATTTGCCGAAACACCCAACTCAACCAGTTTCGCCTTTACTTTGTCCGCCCTTTCATCCGCCAAAGCAACGTCCTTCTCTTGACTCAGCGCGTCGATCGATCCTGCAATATGCAACTGTACTTCAGGATTTTCACGAAGCCGAATCGCCAGAGTGTGCAAAATGGAAGGGAAAATCGGCCCGTCAACGATATACATCGAATCAATTTCACTTGAAAACGCCGGAAAGAATATTTTCGGGACAACAGGAATCTGGGTCGAATCCATCCCCGTTGCAATTACTTCAACCGAATCAGGAACGATCAACTGTCCCTTGGGGACTGTCTCAAAAAATTCCGATTGCTTGTTATTTTCCTCATTAAGTTCAAACACTAATTTTTCAGGATCAAGAACAGTTTGAATACAATGAAGACCCGATAACGACGTACTCCACGGAATTTGGATCAGTGTATCCTCTTTCACTTTCAGGCCGGAAATCCAGGTTTCAAGAAGTGTATCGACAAGCAGAGATTCCGTCGCCGATTCTTCAGCCAATCTGTCCTGAACAATGAAATGGAATTTTTCGGCCGGTCCTGTTCCATCATTAAAAATACGGAATTTTAGAATCCCCTGTTCCGGTGTAGTCGTAATCCAGTATGTCGGTGTAAATACAATTTCATCTGTACGAAGATCCGGTGTCGCAACCACGAATTCTCCCATCCGTTCCTTTCCCTTTTTCGCCAATCGGGCATGATTATCTAAATCATACGCAGCAACAGCCCAATAATAGACACCACCTTCCTTCGCTGTCACTGTATACTGGGTTCCAAGAACACGCGTACTAAGAAAAAGGGATTCACATAAGGACGAACCTAAAAATGCATTCAGGTCCCGTTCCATTGCATGAATGCTTTTTTCGACTTTACTTTTATCTTTATCTATAACGAGAATATAATTGACATCATCAAAAGGATCAGGATCGAATGTATCCTCCCATTTCAGTATAGCGGAAGCAGTGATCACTTTCCCGGAATCAAGTTCGACAGGGTCCTCCAAAAGGAAAGGCTCCGGTGCAACAGAATAATGTGAAACGGCTCCTCGATAGGTCTGCTGGAGTACATCACCATAACCAACTTCAGCAAGATCAATCTGAAAAGCGTCGCCGTATCTTGTGGGTAATCCCAGTACAGAATTAAGCACATCACCCCAGCGAAATCCGATGCCAAAACTGAAATCTCCCAAATTCATGCCGTTATCTTCATATCCAAAGCGTACTCCCAGCAAATCGCGCCACCAGACTTCTGTACCGTACCCAAAAATACTTTCACTGTCCTGAACCTTGCTCCACTCAAAACCAAGCAACCAGCTCCATCCATTGTATCGTCCCATCTTGAAGGAAAGACCGGATCTCCATGTTCTTGGAAGTGAAGACAACTTTTTATCAAATTCCATTCCGGTTCCGATATGCAGTATCGATGCGCCGCAGGAGAAAATACCATAATCAAAAAGTCCGATACCCCAGGAACCCAGTTCGAATCGCTTCGGTCGGAAAAGCATTCCAATATCGGCAGCAAATGCATGTGCAGAATACGATGCCAGCTGGCTATCTATATATTTTCCGGTGATTCCAAAGGACAATGAAGAAGTGAGCCAGTCAAGCCGCTGGGCCAGTGTGATCCCAGCAACAAGATGATGAACCGAAACTGGTTCTTTCCCTCCACCGGTTGCATCCCAATCAGGCATACCGAGATAACGGCATGATATCCCGAGGCCGGTTTTTCGGCTCCCCAAAACACGATACTGCTGTGCAAAAGTAATACTGGCTTGATAGATATCTTCAAACCATTTATTATAGGCCATAGACCACTGCCATTGTCTTATATGTCCCAGACCGCCTGGATTCCAGTACAACGTATATATGTCATCGCCAACACCCGTAAAAACACCTCCCATACCCGCCTGCCGGGGACCGACCCCCATTTTTAAAAAAGGAAGACCAATTCCACCGTCAGCAGATAAAATGATCGGTAAACATAAAATCAGACACAATGACAGACCATATCGAATCTTCTTTTTCATCCGTCTTCTCCTTATCAACGAATGACGATGACTTTTTTAGCCTCGTGCATATCCCCCGAGGAAATCGTGACAATATATAATCCGCTTCCTACGATATTTCCCCTCTCGTTGGTTCCATCCCAGTATGTCGTATTCCATCCCGCTTCAAAAAACCGATTTTCAACATTTTTAACAAAATAGCCTGCGACATCATAGATCTTAATGTCTGCTTTTCGATTCGAACTTAGTCTAAATCGAATTGCCAGGTCTCCCCCCCCATCCGGCTGAAAATAATTATCATCCAGTACAAACTCATTAATACTTCGAATTTTGAAATAAGCTGTATCCGCTTTAACGACTCCCCACATATCTTCTGTTTCCAAAATTACACTGACTCTTTCCTGGGAGTTTAAAGTACGCATTTTGGTATCGTCAAATTTGGGTGTTAGCGTTTGCCAAATACTGGGATACAGAACTGTCGATTGGATATAGTCGTCCGCATATGAAGAAATTAATTCTTTGTTTTCAAAAAATATCTTCAGATCCCACTTGTCTTTTTCAATTTGAATCGGGCTCATGACTTCAATCTGAACGCTATCTTTTGGATTGATCACCGTAGGCGAAACACGAACCTGGGGATAAGGTGTCATCAATCCTATAGCCCAAACCGTATCCAGAACATCATTATTTTCAAGGATCGTATCCGCATCACAGCCCAATATTGCATAATTGACTAAAGGGATATTCCACGGCGGGACCATTGTGTCCAAACGGCATGCATAGGAAAAATTGACTTCCTCTCCCGATGAAAGATTCTCCACAATCCATCTCAACGTATCCCCGCAAATCGATTCGGGAATCAAATGATCCGGCAGAATATCTTCTACCAGAATATCATCGACATTCCAATGCCCAATATTTTGGACTGTTAATGTATATCGCACACTGTCCCCCGCATGTACATACCAGATGGAGTCTCCATTCAAAACCGAAAGTGAGTCTCCTGTACCGTGCTTGTCAATAAGCAGATCCTCAACAGCGATATTAAAAAATGCGGTATCCCGTTTTGTTACATTCCAGATATCTGTAGTCTGAAAAATGACACCGACCTTCTCGTTGATTTGTGTGGTACGTTTTTCTGTGTTTCCAAACGTTGGCACCACAGCTGTCCATAGATTGGGTTGGAGTTCCGTGGATTGAATAAAATTATCAGCATAGGCAGTATCCCAGGTCCCATCTTCAAAATAAATTTTTAAATCCCAATTCTCTGCAAAAACCGGACTCATCACATCGACCTGAATATCATCTCCCGGTCTGATCCATTCGGGAGACACATGAACCTCTGGATCGGGAGAAATCATTGCCACGGCCCAGACTGTATCCTGAAACTGGTTGTTTTCAGGGATAACATCCGTATCGCAAATTATTTTCACCCGATTGACAATCGCCGTATTCAATGGCGGCATGAGCGTATCAACCCGGCAGTGATATTCGAATTGGGCCGTACGACCAATGTCCAGATCGGCAATCATCCATTGTATCGTGTCCCCGCAAAGCGATTCGGGAATAATATAATCGGGCAGAATATCTTCTATTGTGATATTTTGCATATCGAAATGCCCCTGATTCCGAACGGTGATCGCATAGAAAATACTATCGCCGGGATGCACCCACCAGGTCGTATCCCCGTTTACAACCACGGACGAATCCCCGACTCCTGCTTTTTCAACACTCAAATCGGCCACACCCAGAGGAGCGCGATAATATCCGGTATCCCTGCCTGTTTTTTCGAAAGCGGCAATTTCAAGATCCAAGGCACGCCATGTATTATTTTGCAACGTATCAGAAGAAAAGTGTACCAAACCGTAATAATTACACATTTGAGCTTCGGAGACCATCAAGCCATTTTCAAATGCATTGATGTCGGACCCTTCGTAATAATATCCTCCGGTTTTCCCGCAGAGCTGATTGAGTTGATTTGATCCGACATGATCATTTAATCCGAAAACATACAATGGAACACCAGAACTCTGCGCATGTTCAATGACATCATTCAGGCTGTAATTATTTGTAATATTGTCTTCGCCGATGACAGCGAAAACGACACTTCTCCCGGATCGGGTCTTTGACAGTGTAATTGCCTGATAGAATCCATCATAAATCATTCCGCTTTGATAAGAAAAAGGCTTATCCACGGCGCTGGTTAATAAAGCACTGTCAAATGTAAAATCCTGAAGCAGATTCACTCCATTCTGAATTCCAATGACGGCTCCCTGATCGGTTGGATTAAACCGACTGATAAATTTTTCAAGAGCTGTTTTCAGATCTGCTCCCATTGAATTCAGATTACTGGTAAAATCCACAAGAAAAACCACGGACAAATCGGAATCCACTATTTCTGTCACTCGGATGCCGGGCTGTACATCCGGATTTGAAGGAGTCGAAGGCGCATCTCGATAAAATTCCCGTATTTCCTGCCAGACATTTCCAACCGGTGTTCCCAGTTCACATTGATCCGAAATACCCAGCCATACATCAGTATCGGCCAATTCATGTATCGGATTGAGATTTTGATCGATTACAGTGACCATGCTAATTACAGAATTCGGGAACTGTCCTTGAACACCTTTTAATTGGTTCGTATAGGAAATCCCGCTGATTTGAACACCGAGTGAATCAATCCTGACAGAAACATCACATGTATCATAATTATTGGTTTCACTCAACTCGGAGATCGCATCATCCATATCTGCCATAACAATCAATTGCTGTACACCGGTCTCCGGCTCCTCCCAAATGCACTGCACCTGCTGTGTTTTTCCTGCTTCCAGCGAATAAATCGTATCGATTCCAACCGGTTCGGAAGCAAGTGTTCCAATATAAAAACCGACTCGAAACATCTGATCATTATCCGAATGACCAATATTTCCAACGACAGCAGTAAGCTGGGCCGGGTATCCAGGAGACAGGATTTTCCCGGTTTGAGTACAGGTTACATTGAAATCAGGAAATCCCATCGCATTAAAAGTTGCTTCATCCTGATTGTCTGTCAGAATGGAATCATAAGCGCATTCGATGACAACACGATTTGTAAGAGGTGTGGCTCCCATTGGCATTGTGGGCCGTATGCAAACACGATAAGAAATCTTTGTGGTCGAATTTGTAGGGATTTCTTCGATATCCCAGAATATCGAATCGGTCCCCGCCATGCTTGGAGTGAAATCAGAATCAACGAATGTCACTGAATCAGGTAATGCATCGCGGACATTGACATCATAGGCGACGCCCGAACCCTGGTTTAATATATACAAATCATAGCTGATGGTATCTCCGGCCGTGGCATAATGTGTCGTATCAGATCCGTAGACAACCATCGAATCTGTTTCGACTTTCTTGGTGATTGAAATACTCGGGCGAAGCATGGGCACATAGTATTTCCCCTGACCTGTTCCCTCGATATCTTCATATTTCAATTTCAAATCAACGATGCGCCAAGTTCCATTTGTATGGTGATCGGTCGTGGTATGGGCCAGCACATACTGGCTTTTTACTGTTTGATAAATTTTCGAATAGATGTCTGCCATTTCTTCCGCAGTTTCGGCATGTGTATAAAATCCCCCCGTCTCTTTTGCCATCCGTTTAAGCTCATCTTCCATCAATCGCACACCCAATCCTATTGTAAATATGGACACATTTCCCTCTTTTGCGGCATCGATAATTTGATCGACCGTGACACCCCCGCTGACATCTTCTCCATCCGTATACAACACAACCACCCTTTTCCCTGGTTCATCACTACACTCAATAACCGCCTTGTAAGCAGCTTGATACAGGGCAGTTCCTCCCCGTTCTGGCAAACGCTCCTGAATGGCTTTAATTAAAAGATTTTTATCACTTGTAAAATCCTGTAAGAAAACAACTTTTTCATAAAATTTTATAACGGCCGCTCGATCTTTTTCATCAAATTGTTTTACAAAATCAACTGCCGCGTCACCAATTACATAAGCATCATCCCTTAAACTCCAGCTGTAATCCATTGCTAATGCGATAGATAGCAGGGTTCCTGAATATTCCGGAATTTCAGTAACCCGATATTCAGGGGTCATCATTTTTACATCCTGAATTTGAGGAAAAGCCGGATTTTCCTCATGATACTCAAGAATGATATCCCAGATATCGTCCACTTTGTAACCTGATTCGGATATATCCTCAGGCCCAAGCCATTTATCTTTATTGGCCAAATCGTGAACGTATTGATTTTCTTCATTAAATACAGAAATCACAGAAAGAACCGGATTTGGGAAATCTGCGATTAAATCGCGAAACTGAGTTGTATCGCTTATTGAAGTTAAATGAAATGTAATCTTGAGTGAATCTTGTTGTCCAAACGAAAGTAAAGGAATGAAAAAAAGAAAAAATAAGAATATGAACAAACAGCGGTTCTTGTATGCTTTCCTGAAGAGTCTCTGTACCATGTTAACCTCTTTAATAAGTCAACACCAGTTGTTTTAATCCACCACCCACACAAAGCCACACATCACAACTAAACTATATTGTTATAGTCCAGAGACTCTCTCCCCAGTCTATATCACTAATGGACAAACTTAAAGTACTCTTGCTCACAAAAAGTCTCTGGTTCCGTCCATTCTCATCCATGAATGTGGATTAGTGATATAGTGTCTTCCCCTAAGGCTTTTAATTATAATAATATTTTAATAAAAAGTCAAGAAAAACCTTTATAAGCTATTAAAAAATATAAGCAAATCGATTTTATCATATTTTATAAAATAAGACAAGGCATGATAGATTTATTCGAATAAAATTATTTTCCTGTATGGTTAAAGGTACAGATATAAACTCTTTATTTTTAGATATTAAATAGAACTATCAAATAAAACATATGTATCTTTTATCTGACAGATTTAAAATTTCTACAAAACATGCCAATAGGTTTTTAAAAATAATATGGGCTATTATGCTATATATTATCAACATCTTAGAGAATGTTATTTCTGATTATAAAAAGATGTGGCATGTTTTTAGTCAATTTACTGGTTGTTAATGAAATAAGGCTGATGATGAAAAAACAAAAAATAAAATATCTAGTAAGTGTGGGAATCTTATTAGCAACAGCATCAACAGGTTTCGCTCAGAGCTCGGCCTCCCACAACGTACAGATTGTGGTGCTTAGACCCAATGAAATGACACTTGCTGAAAATGTTGTACAAAAAGATGCTGTCAAATTCAATCTTAATTGGAAATCTCATAATCAAGGATCGAAAATCACAGTCGTTTCAGAAAACAACATACTTTCAAATAATTTGAAAATCGTAGCATCCGATATTTCTGGAAAAACAAATCGTTCAGAAATACCGATTACAAATGTATCAGCCAATTTAGTCAATGGGAATCGTTCCAATAATGGCAACTGTCAATTCCAGCTTATCACGAATATTAGCAGACGAAAAAATAAAAACGAAATACAGCCAACTATAATGTACACACTCACGGATGCATAAAAAATTAGACCCAAAACCCTGTCCATATAATATCAAAAAGCCCTTCTGAAAAATGAAAGGGCTTTTTTATTGATTGAATTTCAATTCGTCCTGAAGTTTCAGGATAATCGTTTTCTCCCGCCATTAAAAACCTAAAATAATATCAAATACATATTTCGGTTTCTTTTATAAAATGGATAATACGATTCGCAATTCGTTGTACAAGAATATCCGGGACACCATCTGCACATTTTGACTTTAGCCGCATATCACAAGATTCATTCACATAATCGACAACAACAAATTCCTCGGTTATAGTCATGGCAATTTCAGAGGAAAAAAAACGCAATTTGCAAACCCGGGAAATTTTTTTAACAATTTCAAAAATCGGTGACAACCCGTAAATTTTTACATCTTCTGTTGATAACATTTCATAGGAATGTTTTTGATCATGCCACCATGTACAGAACACTTCATCAAATATAAAAAATCCCCTAAACCAGAAACGCTTTCCGTCCTTTTCCAGAGGAATTACTTTTTCCTGAAGAAGGTATTTATCATTAATCAAATGAATGCGCGCATCTAAAACATCTTCAAATATTTCAACATTTTCCATCACGCCTGTACTGCCACCGGTTGTGTTTGCCGGCTTGGCAACGAATGGTCTGCCAAGTTGAGCAAGCTCGGACAGCGAAAGAAGAACAGATTCATTTTCGATCCACGGTGGCAGGATAATTGTAAACGGAGTTCTAATTCCTGCTTGATGAAATTCAAGATGCATGGTCGCTTTATCGGAAGCCCATTTGATGTTTGAAATGGGCTCAATCACATATCCATTATGTTTTTGAAAATATTCCTGGAATTTTAAAAAAGCAGGAGAAGTGTCCGAGGCTCTGTCGAAAAGAAACCTGAATTGTAAGGTTTTGTTTTTTAATTTCTCAAAGCATCGATCTAGATTATCTTCATTGACTATAATTGTGGTTAGCCCGGCCACACGGGCTTCTCTCTGAATAAGCTCGATGAAATCAAAATCATATTCCCAATCTGTAGCCAGGGCAATATCATATATCATTTAAATTATACTCAAATGTCAATGTATAAAAGCAGAGTTCCAGAGGCCTTGAAAAAAAGCCCTGGCATTTCTTCCCAAATTCTTTTGATTATAGCCACCTTCCTGCACAACAAGAATGGGAATTCTTAATGAGCCGATCAATTGACCGTTTTGCTGGAAATCTTTAGCCGTTAAATTCCAGGTTCCTGTCGGGTCTCCCTTCGCCGAATCCAGTCCCAGAGCGACCACCATATAATATGGGAAGAATTTTTGGATGCGTTTGATCGCTTTTTTCAAAACTTCGGCGTACATTTCACCGTCCACATTCTCCGGCAAAGGCAGATTGAGATTGTACTTCTCACCGATTCCCAATCCCGTTGAATCTTTAAAACCACTGAAATAGGGGTAGGCAAATTTAGGATTGCCATGAATTGAAATGGTCAGCACATCCTGGCGTTCATAAAAAATATCTTCCTGGCCGTTGCCGTGATGATAATCGATATCCAGTATAGCAACCCTTCCGTACTCGCTGAGATAATTCGCTGCAACAGCCACAGAATTAAAATAACAAAATCCACCGAAAGCGGATCGTTCGGCATGATGCCCCGGCGGCCTTACAAGCGCGTAAGACAAACGATATCCTTCGAGCAGAGACTTGGCTCCTGAAAGTGCGCAATCCACAGCTTTCCGGGCCGCAATATAAACATTCTTGTGAATAGGCGTGAATGTATCCATACAGTAGTACCCCGCACGGACAGGCATATCCAGAGGCGGACGGGTCTGATTTCTCAGGGGGAATACATACGGATAAATCGTCTTCCCGAGTTCCATTTTTTCACACATCCTGTGAAGATATTCGACATATCCGGATTTGTGTACGGCACGGATATATTTTTCTGAAAAGCGTCCTGCCCTTCTCCTTTCAAAAAGTCCCGTACTTTCAATCCCCTTCAGAATAACTGAAATCCTGGCCGGAGATTCCACATAACCACGTTCCCGAATGTGATGGATTTCATGCTTATCGTTAACATAGAGTATAATCTTCTGATCATCTGCGATAGGGGGGATTTCTTGTTGAAGTGTTTCCTTTTTAACATAACGAAATGGCCTGATCATGACCGGATCGTCTTTAAAAGAATTCACGACTATTTTGATGTAGGATTCCGGACAAAGATTTTGATACTTACCCTCTAAAATAGCCCTTACAATTTTTTTGGCAATCACCCGTCTCAAAGGCCTGGAGTATCCGGCAGGATCATAAACCAGATAGGGAGGATTATCATCTCCAGGATTGAGAGGAGTCTCGTAAAGGGTATTAACGATGGGCCTTGCGCCATATCCCTCGTAAAACTTTAATCGTGACCGGTTCTCTTTCAAAACAATCGGATCTCTACTGAGCTTGGGATCGTCCGGGAGACATTCGAAGAACAGTCCGATAGTTTTGAGCAGCCTGGCTTCCTGCCTTAATCTTGTATAGAGAGCTCCACCAATACCCCGCCCCGTCAATTTTGGCGCTGCCGAAATATAATCCAGAAAACAAAACTTCAATTGCGGCTCATGAGAAAGAATGGCGAATCCCTTAACATCTCCTCCTGCATCTTCAGCTATAAATAGTACAATACGGAATCCATGACGGAAAGGATTTTGTAACTGATCCGTTATTTTATTGATTGCCGACTTATTTAGACGGGGAAACTGCTTTCTGGAAATTTGCTTCACCTGTTGAATGGCAGTCCGGTTTGTCACAAGAGTGCTGTCGTATATCCGCCTAATTTTAAACATATGCTTTAAATAAACCTTTTATAATTTTAAAAACAGTTTTCATCCTGAGTCTTTCGATTCTTCAGGACAAACTCTACCAGGAGTAACTTCTCCTTTCTTCAACTCTTGAAATGAACTTATGCCGAGCAGGACAATTTTCTTTCATATATGAACAGATAAATTCTTTAAGTTTAAATCCCTATTTTAATGTTCACTCTTCATGTTACAGACAGATGTATTTATTTTTTTGACCTGTTTATATTTGAAAACACGTCCCTGATAATTATGCAGTACAACATCCGTGTCCGTCATGTGATGCAGGTATTCGGGCAACAATGGGATCTTTCCACCACCGCCGGGAGCATCGATCACATAGTACGGAACAGCCAAGCCTGATGTAAACCCGCGCAGTGACTTCATAATTTCCAGGCCTTTTTCAACGGTAGTCCGGAAATGATCCGTCCCGAAAACCATATCCGCCTGATAAATGTAGTAAGGACGTACCCTTGCCATAAGCAGTTTGTGCATTAGCTTTTTCATAACTTCCGGATTGTCATTAACGCCTTTAAGTAAAACTGTCTGATTGCCCAAAGGAATACCCGCATCAGCAAGCCTTCCGAGAGCCTCAACAGCAATCGGGGACAACTCGTCAGGATGGTTAAAATGCACGTTTATAAAAAGAGGATGATACTTTTTTAGCATGTTGACGAGTTCTGGTGTAATCCGCTGCGGTAAAAAACAGGGCATACGTGTACCAATCCGAATAATCTCAAGATGAGGGATTTGCCGTAATGCCTGAAGTGTGGATTCCAAAACATCGTCCGTGAGAATCAGCGGATCTCCACCCGAAAGAATCACATCGCGGATTTCATGATGGTCCGCAATGTATTTAATTCCCTCCCGGATGTAACTGCGATTGATTTTTCTCGGATCCCCGACCTTTCGTTTTCGGGTACAAAACCGGCAATAACTGGCACACTCCGCGGAGATGAGGAACAAACACCGGTCCGGATACCGATGTACGATATTCGGCACGGGGGAATCCCGGTCTTCTTCCAAAGGATCGACAAAAAGGCCGTGATCTTCCAGTTCCAGAACATCCGGAATGATCTGTTTATAAATCGGATCGTTTTTCGTTTTGATTAATGAAAGATAATAGGGATTAATCTTGAAAGGAAAAATTGATGAAACTCTTTCTAAATCATAACGCGGCAAATCAAATCTTTTCGAGATGATGTCAACATCAGAGACACTTTGTTTTAAGAGTTGTTGCCATTCTTCCATTTTAAAAAACCCTCCTACTACATGAATGTGTTAAGTCGTTTGACATAAATCATCCTGTCATCACCAATCCGGTAAAAATTCCGAATCCGTGATTCCAGAATATAACCCAATTTCTCATAAAATTTCTGTGTGGGCATATACTTTTCTGTTGATGATGTTTCAATACATATCATATGTCCCTCCATCGCTTTAATTTTTTCCTCTGCAAAAGAGACCAGAACTGTCCCCATACCGCGTCCCTGACATATCGGATCGACCGCAATCCAATAAATATCGTACGTCCCATCTGTTAACGGTACGGGACCGAAATTAATAAATCCGGCTATTGAACCGTTTTCAAGAACAACCGAAAAAACGAAATAATCCTTTTGGGAATGATTATTTAAATAGACATCTATCGTTTCCATTGCGATATCGATTTCTTTCTGTACAAACTTGTTTGTTTCGACAAGAATTTTTTGAACAGACTCACGGTCTTCTTTTCGCATTTCTCTTATGTGTATCATTTAATTTTCTCTGCATTGTTTGATTGAGTACCGTCTCCACGAAATCGGAATAGGATAATCCCGCTGCTCTAACTGCCCTTGAAAAGCCTGCTTCTTCTGAAATATCAGGATTTGGATTGCATTCAAGCACATAGACATGTCCCTGCGGATCCATTCTTACATCTATCCTTGCATAATCGCGGCAGCCTAAGATTTTATAAACTTGAAGTGCAATATCCTCAAGATGGTTCTTCAATACCGGTTCTATTTGAGCAGGACACACAGCCGGTGTCTGGCGAAACAGGGGATGATTCTCAATCCATTTGGACTCATAACTGACAACTGATTCGTATTCCTTGTCCAATTTTGAAAAATCAATCTCTGAAATAGCGAGAACCTTCGGATCCGGACAATCCAGAATGCTGATATTGAACTCCCTGCCTGGAATAAATCTTTCCACAAGCACAAATTGATTGTACTTTTTCAGTAAAGCGTTTACCTGTTTTTTTAACGACACAAGATTGTAAACAATGGATTTCTGCGTAATCCCCAGACTGGCATCTTCTTGAGAGGGCTTTACAAAAAGTGGAAATGGAAGATACACATTCTGGTGAGTCGTTTTAAACAATTGATATGCAGGTGTGAGAATTTTTTTGGATTCAAGAAGCTTTTTTGTCAGCACCTTGTTCTGCGCAAGCCCCAACGTCAGTGCAGAGTTGCCTGTGTAAGGAATTCCCATGAGTTCCCACAATCCGGCAATGTGCATTTCATGTCCGGCCTTACCCTGAAAACCTTCGCAAAGATTGAAAATCACATCCGGATTGAATGCATCAATGGCTTTGATCGCCTCTTTAAAATCAAAAAGAGGCAAACATTCTGCCGTATATCCCAGCCGGGATGTAGTTTTTGATATTAACTCAACTTCGTCTCGGACAGCTACTTCGGACAATTTATCTAAATCGCTGTCGGACCGAGAGAGATCCGTTTCGTTATAGGTGATGAGAAGTCGTCGTCTTATTCTGGACGGATCCATTCGATATCCCTGCCCTGCTACAGGCAATGTTTATAACTTTGTTCAACATGGCTTCATACGTGTATCCAGCCGTTCGTGCTGCTTTGGGGAAACAGGAGTTGTCCTCCGGATTCGGCAAAATTCCGGGAAGCGGATTTACTTCCAGAATATGGGGAACTCCATCTTTGTCCATTCTTATATCAATGCGGCACCAATCCTGAATACCCAGAATTTTCCAGGTTTTTTTTACCAATTTGGTAATCTGGACCTCTTTGACAAACGGCAAATCGGCCGGGCACTGAAAAATATTCAACGGTTTTTCCGGTGTATCCCAGATCCATTTGGCTTCATAGGAATAGATGGGCATCGCGCCTTCAGGTAAATCTTTGTAATGAATGGCAACAATGGGCAGCACTTCGAGCCTGTTTCCGTTTCCCCACACGGCTACCGTATATTCGTCCCCTTCTAAAAATTTTTCTACCAAAACAGGTTGTTCATATTTATTTATCATATCGCGGATTTTTTCAATCGCCATCTGATTATTATTGATTACAGAATCATTAAAAATTCCCTTGCTGCTCCCTTCGGAAATGGGTTTAATAATCGCCGGGAAAAGCGATCTGAAAACAGCAATCTGTTCATCGGGATAAATCACCTGAAAAGGTGCATTGGGAATGTGATGAAAACCGAGAACTTCTTTGGTACGAACTTTATTCAGACAAATCCCCAGCGTGAGCGGCCCGGAACCCGTATATGGAAAGCCCAATCTTTCACAGATCATGGGAACATAGGATTCACGGAAATCCCCATAAAGTCCCTCGGCAACATTGAACACCAGATCAGGGTGAATATTCGTCAGCCGTCTCAGTACCTGATGATCCACTTCAATGCCAACAGCTTCGTGTCCGAGATCACAGAGGCTATTTAAAATAGCCTGTATGGTTTTGGGGGAATCTCCTTCTGCAAACATGTCATCTGAAACACCGCTGTCTTCTGAAGCAGGATTGTTTCGAGCTTTAAATTCTTTCAGAAGACCCTTTTTACTGTTATAAGTAAGTGCAATTTTCATTTTATCGTATCAGTAATAAATTCCTATTTTTATATACCTAAAACCTGTTTTTCCCTTGAGATGGAAAACTATACCCATCATCGTCTTCATCGTCAAATCTTCGTCTTTTCATCTTCTCATTCTTTCTTCTCCATCTTCTCCTTTCCTTTGATCTGTCCAGATCATCTTGTACCTGATGATTTCGATCTGGAAGTTTGGAGGTAAAATACTTGTCCATTTCCATTTCCTTTCGATAAAACCAAGTTATTTCCAAGTAAAAAATTTATGCCTGATATCATTATATGTTTTCCCGTTGAATAACTTCCACATTTATAAAAATTGCAATTAAACCTGTATAACCATTATCTTTTAGATCATTATATTAGTACATGTCATCATATGCATCAAGCACTTCATAATCTTGTACCTGAACAACAGAATTTCCGTCTTCATCGCGGCCTGTAACCATTCCCCGAATAACAACCCTGTTCAGAATTTTCTCAATCAAGGTTTTTCCTTTCATACTCGGCTGAATAATATATTTCTGAAAATCTTCGGTCTCAAGTGCAATTTCAAGGATCTGTCCATGCCTGTCCACATCTGTAGCGAGAATAACCCCTGTTATTTCAACCGGGCCAAGATTATATTTATTCTGAACTACCATTCAAATAACTCCTCCAGATACTGATCCAGGCGAACTTATACTGCATTATAATTATATTATCAATTTTTGTGCCATACAGGATAACAATTTGTTAATAATAGGATTATGTCGAAATGATACTTTGATGTTTTGGAATCAGGAATTCCGATATTTTTTACTCCGGCAATAAAATGGGGTTAATTCGCATAAAAATAACAGATAAAAAAAGAGTTGAATTTAAATGATGCGCTTAAGATAGCTACGATATTGAAGATATATCCTTTGCGATATTGCATTGGAAATAAAAATGCCGAACTTTTCAACAATCGGAATTGTTAATTCCGATTTGGTAAAACATCATAAATCTGTTTTAAAATCACTCTTTTGAATACCATATTTAAGTAAAAGATTATGGAGTTGCCTTACTCCTATTCCAGCATCCTCAGCTGTTTTGTTAATTTTACCGAGATTTTTGGCGATCAATTTTAACAGGTATTCTTTTTCGACATTTTCAACTGCAAGACGTCGTATCTCCTCAAGTGATAATTCAGTATTAATCATTGGCTTGCTGCGTTCATTGATATTTTCAAACATATCTTTTGGAAAACTGGAAGGGGTAAGAATCAACGAAGTTTCAAGGATGTAAGCGCGCTCGATCAGATTTTCCATTTCACGAATGTTGCCGGGCCAATTGTATTCTTCCAAAGCGCGTATAACATCCGGATGAACATCCCGTATCTTTTTTGAAGAAAACCGATTCAACCGTTCGAGAAAGGTTTCGATAATCAAAGAAATATCCTCTTTTCTTTCTCTCAACGGGGGTATCTCTATTGGAAAAATGAGCAGGCGATAGTAAAGATCTTTTCTGAAAGTTCCCTCTTCACATCTCTGTTTTAGATCTTCGTTTGTCGCGGCAATAATTCGAACGTCAGAAGCTAACGTCGTTTCACCCCCGACGTGCTGAAACGTTTTATCCTGAAGCACTTCCAGCAATTTGATCTGTGTTGAAGAAGAAATGGTGCCGATCTCATCAAGAAAAATGGTGCCCCCGTTTGCGATTTCAAATTTTCCTAGTTTCTTCCGGATGGCACCGGTAAAAGCGCCTTTTTCGTGTCCGAAAAGTTCGCTTTCCAGAAGCGTATCCGGAATGGAACCGCAATGAACGCTGATAAACTGCTTCTCTTTTCTCTGACTGTGCGTGTGTATCAGTTTTGCGATGACACCTTTTCCTGTTCCTGTTTCACCTGAAATAAGGACCGTACTGTCAGTTTCCGCAACAGCGCGAATTTTCTCAAATACATTCTTCATCAATGGACTGTTTGTTTTAAGAATTGTAAAAGCGTCTTTTCGCCAGAATTGATTTCGAAGATATTTTAATTCAGCATGGAATTGAATGTCTTTCCGTATGGTCTCTATGATGTATTTCACCTCAGCTAAACTGGGGGGATAGGTCAAGTAATTGCTGGCGCCTGCCTTGACAGCCGAAACAGTTTCACGAATCATATTCGCATCGGTCAAAATGATGATTTCAGTATCAGGAGCGATTTTCCAAAAAGGCCTTAGCTTTTCCTTGTAGTCATTCTCATCGTCGGAAACTTTTAGCAGTTTGATATCTATAAATAAAAATTCAATTCTTGTTTTATCAAACAGATCCAGACAAGATTTATAATCCAGAACATGTTTCACGGAATAATTGGATTTGAAACATTTTTGGATAACATCTGCTGCTTCTTGATTATCAGTAGCAATTAGGATATACTTCATATCGCCTGTTAAAATTTATTAATCCAAAGATATTTTCAATTTATATATAAATAAAAAAAAATCAAGACTATTTTT
>CAZTZL010000049.1:13106-21478 GCA_964617625.1 uncultured bacterium | reverse complement strand
CCTGCCATGTTTTCCAAAGTGTTGAGCGCCGCTGTACTGGGTATCGAGGGCTACATCGTAGAAGTTGAATCTCACATCGAAAAAGGGCTGCCCTATTTTGCCACGGTCGGATTGCCGGACGGAGCGGTCAAAGAATCCAAAGAACGCGTGAACGCGGCTGTCAGGAATACGGGGTACCGTTTTCCGAGCAAGCGGATTACGGTTAATTTAGCCCCGGCCGATGTCCGAAAAGAGGGGTCCGCTTTCGATCTTCCGATGGCTCTGGGAATTATCGCCGCATACGAACAGTTGGATCAGGAAGGATTGAAAGACACGGTCGTTTTAGGCGAGTTAGCTCTGGACGGCAAGGTGCGGGCGATCCGCGGAGGACTGCCGATTTCCGTAGCCGTCAGGGACGCGCACATTAAACGAATCCTGCTTCCGCAGGAGAACGCCAAGGAAGCGGCCATGGCCATGGGCCTCGAAGTTTACCCGGTGGCGTCTCTTCAGGAAGCGATCCAGATTATCGAGAACGAGGTGGACCGCGAGCCGTTCACGGTGGATATCGATGAAGTCTTTTCACAGAGCTGTCAGTATCCCGTGGATTTTCATGACGTCAAAGGACAGCAGCATGTCAAACGGGCTTTGGAAGTATCCGCGGCCGGCGGACACAATCTGCTGATGATCGGGCCGCCCGGTTCGGGCAAGACCATGCTGGCCAAACGGATTCCGACCATACTTCCCAATCTCACTCTGGATGAAGCCCTGGAAACCACCAAGATTCATTCCGTGGCCGGCACGCTGCCTCCGGATACGGCGCTCATTGCCACGCGGCCGTTCCGGTCGCCTCATCATACGATTTCCGATGCGGGACTCATCGGCGGCGGGCACGTGCCGAAGCCGGGAGAAGTGAGTCTTTCCCATCACGGGGTGCTCTTTCTGGACGAACTGCCGGAATTCAGAAAAAATGTATTAGAAGTGCTCCGCCAGCCCATGGAAGACGGCAAGGTCACAATCTCCCGTGCCGCGCTTTCCGTGACCTATCCGGCCAACTTTATGCTTGTAGGAGCGATGAATCCCTGTCCGTGCGGATATTTTTCAAGCCCGACGCACGAATGCTCGTGTACGATTCCTCAAATCCAGCGCTACCGTTCGAAAGTGTCCGGTCCGCTGTTGGATCGCATCGATATCCATATCGAAGTGCCGGCTGTAAAATACCGGGATCTTTCCGGAAAGGCGGATGGTGATCATTCGGATGTTATTCGCAAACGGGTGATACAGGCGCGCGAAGTGCAGCTGGAACGATTTCAGGCTCATCAGGGTATATACTGTAACGCACACATGGATTCAAAAGAAATAAGAAAATATTGTTCGATCGATCAGGATGGAGATCGACTGCTCAGCACGGCGATTAACCGGCTGGGGCTTTCGGCCCGGGCATATGACCGGGTTTTAAAAGTTGCCAGAACCATTGCCGATCTGGAAGGGTCCGATGCAATCCGGCCCGAATATTTGAGTGAAGCCATTCAGTACCGCAGCCTGGATCGCGATTTTTCTTTGATGGTCTGATCTATCAAAACAAAACGGAGCGGAGAGATGAAAGAGAAAGTGATTGAAGTTCAGGATAAAGACGGAATCACATTTGTCCGTGTGGGCGAAAAAAGACTCTATCAAAATATCGTCGATCCGTTTCAGAAAGAACTAATTTCGATCATTGACCGGGGAAATGATAAATTGATCATTGATTTTTCGGCGGTTGATGTCATCAACAGTTCGGGATTGGGCGTGCTGATTTTAGCTTCGGACCGGTTAGGTAAAATCGGGGGGAAATTGGTGGTCACGGGTTTGTGCCCCCTGCTCAAGGAACTTTTTCAGCGTATGCGGTTGAATACACTTTTTACAGTGGCGGAAAATCATGAAGAAGCGTTGTCGGAGATTCGGAAATAAAAAATCCCTGCAACTTAGCCCGGCTATAAAGAACCGTGATATTCACGGTGGGTGCCCTCCTGAACGTTTTTTACTTCCACTCGATGGAGGCCTGTAATACGCGCCAGAGCCGAGCTCCCTATTATTTTAATTGATGGCTCTTTATAGCAACCGTTATGCTAATCTTGCAGGGATCATAGCCGAATTAAATTTCAAGAATTCGGCGGTCAAAGTCAAGTGAAAAATGCAATACGCTCAAATAGCAGGGATGATCGATATGATTCACATTGGAAAATTGTTTCTCATACTTGGGTTGACCTTTTTGGTGCTGGGTCTGATTATGGTATTTGGTCACCGCATCCCCTTTTTAGGCAGGCTGCCCGGAGATATTCATATCGAAAAATCCAATTTTCAATTCCATTTTCCAATTATTACCTGTATATTGTTAAGTCTGTTTGTCACTTTGATTTTCTGGATCTTTCGGAAATGAATCAAGAGTAGTCGATATTTATTATAATGAGGTTGTTCCTGATGAACCAAAATGATAATTCACATCGATCCTGGTTTGTTCGATCCCATGTTGCGGCAAAGTTTGCTTTGCTGGCGCTTGTTCTTATTTTGCCTTCCATTTCTGTTGCAGCGCGGCATGTCGATCTGATTGTCATCGACAGCCCCATCACTCCTGTGAGCGCAAAATACATCAGCGATGGCATTCGTGAGGCTGAGAGCGACGGCTCGGAGGCGCTCATCATAGAAATGGATACACCAGGCGGATTGATGGAATCGACGTGGTCGATTGACAAGGAGATTTTAGCGGCGGATGTTCCCGTGATCGTGTATATTTATCCCAGCGGCGGACGCGCTGCTTCAGCGGGAGTTTATATTGCTTATGCGGCTCATATTATTGCCATGGCGCCGAGCACCAATATCGGATCGGCCCATCCGGTGAACATGGGAGGGGGAGGGGATTCTTCCAAAGTGATGACAGAAAAAATAACCAATGATGCTGTTGCGCACATCAAAGGTTTAGCGGAAAAACGGGGGCGCAATGCGAAGTGGGCGGAAAAAGCCGTTCGGGAAAGTGTCAATATCACAGAAAAGGAAGCTATACAATTAAAGGTTGCCGATCTCATCGCCAAAACTCCTGAAGAATTGCTTGAAAAATTAGACGGGAAACGAGTCGTTCTGGAAAACGGAGAAGTGACTTTACATGTCAAAGGCGCAACCATTCTTCGTAAATCGATGAACTGGTGGCACAAAGTGCTGGACAAAATTTCTCATCCCAACATTGCCTATCTTCTGATGATCTTTGGCTTTTACGGGATTATTTTTGAATTGAGAAGCCCGGGCGCGGTTTTTCCGGGGGTGTTTGGTGCGGTCTGTCTGGTTCTTGCATTCTTTGCGCTTCAGGTGCTGTCCATTAATACGGCAGGATTTATATTAATTATTTTGGGTTTTGTCTTCTGGATACTGGAAGCATTTGTTCCGGGATTTGGAGTATTGGCTGCGGGAGGTCTGGTATCGTTCGTGTTGGGATCCATGATGTTGTTTAAAACGCCGGAGGTGAAAGTGTCTTTAGGTTTAATTATTACGATGGCAGTGTGCACGGGCCTGTTTCTTTTTGTCGGAGTGGGCCTGGCGCTTCGAACCCGTTTCACAAAAGCTACCACGGGGCAGCAGGGGCTTGTAGGCGAAACAGGAATTGTTGTCAATCCCTTGAAACCTGAAGGTCAGGTGAGTGTGCACGGGGAGGTCTGGAAAGCCGTGAGTTCGGAGAATTTAAAAACGGGAGAAAAAGTTGTAGTCACGGCGGTAAAAGGATTGGAAATTCAAGTCAAGAAAATAAAAAAGTAAAAAGTTTAAAATTTCAACATTCATTGTGAGAATTATCAGTTTATCTATTACCCAAAAAGGAGGATGATATGTCGATATTGATTGGTCTGCTTATTTTTGTGGCATTGCTGTTGGTCCGAGGTGTCCGCGTGCTGCGCGAATACGAACGGGGCGTGATTTTTCGGCTGGGAAGGCTCGTCGGAGACCGGGGCCCCGGTTTGATTTATGTGATTCCCATTTTCGAAAATATCGTCAAAGTCAGTCTAAGAACGGTTACGATGGATGTGCCTCCCCAGGATGTGATCACAAAGGACAATGTGTCCGTGAAAGTGAATGCGGTGGTTTATTTCCGGGTTCTGGAAGCCGGTAAAGCTATCGTCGAAGTGCAGGATTATCTTTATGCGACTTCCCAACTGGCGCAGACAACGCTTCGTTCGATTTTAGGCCAATTTGAACTGGATGAACTGCTTGCGGTACGTGAGAAAATCAATGAAAAACTTCAGGCGATTCTTGACAAACACACCGATCCATGGGGAATTAAAGTCTCTCTGGTCGAAGTCAAGCATATCGATCTGCCTGAAGAAATGAAGCGTGCGATTGCCCGTCAGGCAGAGGCAGAGCGCGAAAGACGGGCCAAAGTTATTCATGCCGAAGGCGAATTGCAGGCCTCCGAAAAATTGGCAGCCGCAGCAGCAAAATTGGGCAAGGAGCCTACTGCGATTCAGCTTCGTTACCTCCAGACGCTGGTGGAAGTTGCGTCCGAAAACAATTCGACAACCCTTTTCCCAATACCCATAGATCTGTTCAAGCCCTTTGTGGACAAGTTTTTAAAGCCTGATAAAAAGTAAATGGAAATTGAATTAAAATAACATGATATTCGGTCTATCATCAGGAGGAATTGCATGGCGTTGAAAAGACGTATTAAATCTGGACTGGAATGGGGTTTTTTCCTCGGTATTTGTACCTGGCTTCTTGCAACGGGTGTATCCAATAAAATCCCAAATTGGGGAGTGTGGTCGATTATTCTCTCCCGAACTTTAATGGGTCTATTATCCGGTATTGTGAAATGGGATATAACCTGGTGGGTGCGGGGTCTGGTCTTCGGATTGGCAGTGAGTTTCCTCCATGGTTTTATCGTCTTGCAATGGTCGGGATTCGGATGGCTCAATGGTTTCCTGCCGGCGATTATTACCGGTGTCATTGTCGGAGTGGTAATCGAGAGAGCGCTGCAGCATCGACCGGTCGAGGAAGAGCTAAAATGAAATGTTTTCCGGATTGTATTGGAGTGATGTCATTTATGAATCGATCAAATATGATTCAAATTTTATTCCGAAGAATCTTTCTCACGTTTCTATTTGGATGCTCTGTCTGTCCACTCCGGGCGGTAGATTCCACACAACAAAAGCAGTCCGTTCCGAAAGTTGAAGAACAGATGGAAGCCGTGAAGGATTCGGTGATGCTTAAAGACGGAAAATACGTCGGAATCAGCGAGGGATGGACAGGAATGAAAACGGAAGTGACGATTCGGAAAGCTCGGATTTCAGGTATCAAGATTCTGGAAATCAACGGCACACCGGAATTTTACAAGAAAGTCGTCGATCTGCTACCGGATCGTATTCTCTCGAAAAACAGTCTCGAAGTGGACGGTGTCAGCGGAGCCACATTGAGCAGCAACAGCATGAAGGAAGCGGTCGGTCATGCTTTGGAAAAAGCCCGGCAGAACGAATAAAACAGACTGGGTTTTAAGTCTGTTTCTTTTTGGAATATGATTATGGCATCAACTGCGGAGAATAAAATCATCAAATTGCCCGCTCCGGATTTGACCGGCAGTATACCGCTTGAAAAGGCCATTGCGGAAAGGCGGTCCATTCGTCAATTCACGGATGATCCACTCTCTCTTGAAATTGTTTCACAGATGATGTGGGCGTGTCAGGGGATCACTATCGAAGGTATGAAACGGACTGCTCCGTCAGCCGGAGCCACCTATCCTTTGGAAATTTATCTCGTAGCAAATCGTGTTGAAGGACTGAAACCGGGCCTCTATCATTATCTTGTCTATCAACACGAACTGGCAGAGATCAGGAGTCAGGATTTAAGCAAGCAGCTTGTGGAAACCGCTGTCGGCCAGAATATGATTCAAAAAGCTGCTTTCAATATTGTAATCGCAGTCGATTATAAACGAACCACTGTGCGATACGGCAAAAGAGGAGAGCGGTACGTGCACATTGAAGTCGGGCATGCAGGGCAAAATATCTATCTTCAGGCGGTAACTTTGGGATTGGGCACGGTTGCTGTCGGCGCATTTGATGATGCACAGGTACGGGAGCAGCTGGGGATAGAAGAAGAGGTGCTCTACATCATGCCGGTCGGAAAGCCGGTTTGTTAAAGGAAAGTGAGATATGAGCGGCGAAGAAATCCTGACAAGACGGCGATTTTTAACCGAGGCGTCCACGCTGGTTGCAGGAATGTCCGCAATAACCGCTTCTGGCAAACAGGAAAAACTATACTGGAAAGAAGCTCGATATTACAGCAAGTTGTCCGATAAAAAAGTCCGGTGCGAACTCTGTCCATGGCAATGCGTCGTTTCTCCCGAAGACCGGGGTCATTGCGATGTAAGGGCCAACCGGGATGGAATTTATTATACTCTCGTATACGGCCGGGTAGCAACCTACCACAACGATCCCATTGAAAAAAAGCCCTTCTTTCATTTTCTACCGCAAAGCATAGCTTTTTCCATCGCGACTGCCGGCTGTAACGTAGACTGTAAATTTTGTCAGAACTGGGAACTCGCCCAGAGAAAACCGGAAGAACTGCCCTCTTATCCGTTTACACCACAAGAAATCATCGATAATGCAAAAAAGTGGGACTGCCGTTCCGTTGCGTTTACCTACAATGAGCCCACGGTTTTTGCGGAATATATTTATGATATCGCCGCGGCAGGAAAACTCAGGGATGTGCGGAGTGTCATTATCTCGAACGGATTTATCAATAAAACTCCTTTGACGGATCTCTGTCAGGTCGTTGACGGCTACAAGGTCGATCTGAAAGCGTTTACGGAAAAATACTATCAGGATGTGGTCGGCGGGCGTTTGGCACCGGTACTGGATACGCTGGTCACGTTGAAAAGCCGGGGCGTCTGGACGGAGATTGTCTATCTGATGGTTCCCACTCTCAATGATGACATGGAGAAAATTGGCGAAATGTCAAAATGGATAATGAGGGAACTTGGACCGGATGTGCCCCTCCATTTTTCACGGTTCTATCCAAATTACAAATTAAAGAACCTTCCCCCGACACCGGTTGCCACGCTTGAAAATGCGAGAAATACGGCAATGGCTTGCGGACTGCATTATGTGTACATGGGGAATGTACCGGGTCACGATGGAGAGAATACGTTCTGTCCGAATTGTAAAAAAGCGATTATCCGGCGGATGGGTTATCAGGTACTTGAAAATCACATCCAAAGCGGAAAATGCGGTTACTGCGGCCATTCCATTGCCGGTGTATGGTAAAAAGGGAGAATCCCGAATGAAACAAAAAACGACAATCATTATTCTTTGCCTGTTTTTATGTTATCTGTTTCCGGTCTGCCGGCAGCAGGAAGCAAGAGCAGGGAAAGTGCGTCCGCCCGCCAGGGCGGGACAATTTTATCCGGGATCACAGAAAGAACTCAGTGAGATAGTCGATCAATTTTTGTCCAGTGCTGAAAATGTGCAAATCTCGGGGAGACCCATCGGTATTTGGGTTCCTCATGCCGGTTATCAATTCAGCGGACAAATCGCGGCGAATGCGTATCGCCCTCTCCGCGATCTTGATGTGAACGCTGTGATTATTTTCGGGGCCAATCACACGATGTATCTTGAAGGGGCATCGGTCGGAATCTGGGATGCGTACAGAACGCCTCTGGGTGATGTGAAGGTGGATACTGTTCTGGCCCGTAAGATCATGGCTGCCTCCCCATTGATATCAAATGTACCTCAAGTTCACCAGTACGAACATTCTGTGGAAGTCCAGCTTCCATTTGTTCAGACCGTTCTGCCGAATGTTCCGATCGTACCTATTGTCGTGGGTCAGCTTTCCTATGATGGCTGCCAGGAAATCGCGAAAGCGGTTGCCGAGAGTGTCGGCGGGAGAAAAGTGCTGCTGATTGCAAGTTCGGACATGTCTCATTATCCGAGTTATCAGGATGCCTATTCGGTGGATGCGAAAACATTAAATGCAGTCGATAAATTTGATCCGAAATCAGTGTGGAATTTGAGCCATACCCTTTTAAAAGAGAATATACCTGGTCTGGACTGTACGCTTTGCGGTATGCAGGCGCTGGTTACCGTAATGCTTGTTTCCAAGGAGTTGGGTGCAAAAGATGTGGAAATGCTGCCCTATGCGAATTCCGGAGATGTTTCCGGGGAACGTCAGCGGGTAGTGGGTTATGGTGCAGCGGTGTTCTACAGGAAACAAAATAAGAGTGATAAAATAGGAGATGCCACTTTGGACGAAATTAAATTCACTGATGAGGAGAAGAATAAACTGTTCCAAATTGCGAGAGAAAGCATCCTTCAGGTTCTGGACCGGAAGCCGGTCTCCAAAATCTCTGCAGACGAAAAAAATCTGTTGTACAAACGGGGTGTTTTTGT
>CAZTZL010000049.1:0-13006 GCA_964617625.1 uncultured bacterium | reverse complement strand
GGCTGGAATAAAACTGAATTTCTGGAACACTGCTGTATGGAAAAAGCAGGACTGCCACGTGATGCCTGGAAAACCGGCGCGGATATTTATATCTACAGTTCACAGATACTGGATGAGAAGTCTCTAAAGTAAATTTCCAATACCTGTACACACAGACTCAAATGAGGCATGTCGGGATTTAGCACATCTTTTTTAAAATACCTCTATAAAAGGTACGTTCGTAAGTTGGGATTCTATCCCGACTCTGATCTAATAAAATAAGATATTATTATTTTACCAAAAAAGATTTTATTTTTGGAATCATCTTACATCAACCACTTCTGGGCATCGACAACAGCAATACCCGTTAACCGGACAATTTCCTCGACAGTTGCTGTTTTACGAATTACGTGAACAGGACTGGTCAGACCGATGGCGATGGGTCCGATGGATTCTGCGCCTCCCAGACGCTTCAGCAGATTCATTGTGATGTTGGCGGATTGCAGTTCCGGAAAGATCAGGACATTGGCACCGCCCCTGAGCGTGCTGAATGGAAATATTTCCTCGATGATTTCCGGTATCACTGCTGCATCGCCCTGCATTTCCCCGTCAATCATGAGGTCGGGTTTTTTCTTGCGGACTATTTCGACGGCGCGGCGGACTTTTCGTGTTACGGGATGGTCGATGCTCCCGAAGTTGGAAAAGGAGAGCATGGCAATACGCGGCTCGAGATCGAATAGCCGGGCTATCTTGGCGCTGTGGATGGCAATGGAGGCCAATTCCTCGGCTGTCGGATCAATAATACCATGCGTGTCTGCCAAAAAATAGACTTTTTTCTTGAAAATCAAAATATAGAGCGCGGCTACCAGACCATTTTCTTCAGTTTCCGTATGGAAGATCTGTCTGGCTGGAAGCATTTCCTCGTGGTAGTGTTCACTGACTCCCAGGAAGCCATCGGCATCTCCAAGATGCACCATCATCGTACCGAAGAAATGAGGCTGCCGTATTAACTTTTCCGCATCAGACAGAGTCACACCGTGTCTCTGGCGGAGACGATAGTATTCTTCGCAATATTTTTTAAATCGGTCCGAATCGAGAGGATTGATGATCTTTGTTTTTCCGAGGTCCAGATTCAATGTTTTCACTTTTTCCAGGATCTCTTTTTCATTTCCCAGAAGAATGACCTCGGCGATATTGTCATCAACGATAATCTGAACAGCGCGTAATACCTTTTCGTTGTCACCTTCGGGATAAACAATGCGTTTTGGCGACGTCCTGGCTTTGTTTAAAACCGAGCGTACGACTTGGTAGCTTCTGCCCAGACGGTTTTCGAGCTGCTGCTTGTACGTGTCGATGTCCACTTTGATCTGTGCGACACCGGAATCCATTGCGGCTCGGGCAATTGCAGAAGCTTCCCAGATAAGAATGCGAGGATCCAGCGGTTTCGGAATGATATAATCCGGTCCGAATTTAAAATATTGGCCGCCGTAAGCCTGAATCACAGAATCAGGCACATCTTCTTTGGCCAAACCGGCCAGCGCCTGGCACGCCGCTATTTTCATCTCTTCGTTAATGGTTGTGGCACGGACGTCAAGAGCACCGCGGAAAATAAAAGGAAATCCCAGAACATTGTTCACCTGATTCGAATAATCGCTACGCCCTGTGGCAACGATTGCATCGGGGCGGATGCCTCGTGCAAAATCGGGTTTGACTTCCGGATCCGGATTAGCCATCGCGAAGATGATCGGATTGGGCCCCATTTTCTTCAGCATCTTTTCAGTCAGGATGTCCGGCTTGGAAAGCCCAATGAATATTTCTGCTCCTTCGATAGCCTGTTGCAGTGTCCGGCACTTTTCAGCAGTGGCAAATAATTCCTTGTACGGATTCATACCCTCTTTTCGACCCTTGTAAATGACGCCCTTGGTGTCCAGCATAATAATATTGTTAATATCCACACCCAGTTGGACAAACATTTTTGTACAGGCAATTCCTGCAGCGCCGGCGCCCGCAACAACCATTCTCGCTTTCGAGATCTCTTTTTTTGTCAATTCACAAGCGTTGATCAAACCGGCTCCGCTGATGATGGCGGTACCGTGCTGATCGTCGTGAAAAACGGGGATGGACATTTCCCTTTTCAGAGTTTCCTCGATGTAAAAACATTCGGGCGCTTTGATATCTTCGAGATTGATTCCTCCAAATGTCGGTTCGAGGCTTTTTACAATTTCAATGACTTTATCCGGGTCCTTGGTATCAATTTCTATATCGAAAACGTCAATGTCCGCAAACCGTTTGAACAGAACGCCTTTTCCTTCCATAACCGGTTTTCCGGCGAGAGGCCCGATGTCACCCAGTCCGAGAACAGCGGTGCCATTGGAAATGACAGCCACCAGATTCCCCCTGTTCGTATAAAGAAATGCATCCGAAGGTGTTTTTTGGATTTCCAGACAAGGTTGGGCTACACCGGGTGTGTATGCAAGAGAAAGGTCCCTCTGGGTGAGGCAGGGTTTGGTCGGTACGACCTCGAGTTTGCCGGGTCGATCCTGACTGTGGTACCGAAGGGCATCTTCTTTTCGAATCGTCAAAATGGGTTCTCCTCGATCTTATTTTTTAAAGAAAATCATGATTAAATATTACGCACGGGATCAAATAGATTTTTTTAATCAAAGAAAAAAGCAATTTCCCGGGCAGCCGTTTCCGGTCCGTCGGAACCGTGAACTGCATTCCGGGTGCCGTCTTCGGCAAAATCCTTTCGGATGGTTCCAGCGGCCGCATTTTTGGGATCTGTTGCGCCTATCAATTTACGTAATCCCTTAATCACATCCTCTCCCTCAACAACAGCTGGGATACAGGGCCCGGATGTAATATAGTTGATCAGCTTCTCAAAGAAGTATTGATTCTGATGAACCTCATAAAATGATTCGGCTTTCTGTCTGGTCAGATGCAGCTTCTTTTTAGCCACGATGCAATATCCATTAGCCTCAATTCTTCTGATAATTTCATTCTCAAGATTCTTTTCAATAGCGTCCGGTTTGATGATAAGCAGTGTTCGTTCCAACATAAATGATCTCCGTTTTATTTGTCTGGAAGGATTCGGGTTCCCGTGATACCGTGACGTCCTTCCGTCATTTTTTCCACAGAAGTAATCAATACTTCCTGCCCTCCCTGTTCTAAAAACTGGATGGCCGCTTCGATCTTTGGCCCCATACTGCCGGCGGGGAACTCCCCCTGAGCAAGATGGATTTTGGCTTCTGAAACAGAGAGCCGGTCCAGATCAACCTGTTGCTTCGTTCCGAAATGGATCGCTACCCGATCCACAGACGTTAAAATGATCAATTGATGTGCCTGTATGTCCCTCCCCAAAACTGCGGCTGCAAGATCCTTGTCGATAACACCATCCACGCCTTCGTAGGTGCCGTCCTCCTCTACGTAGACAGGGATTCCGCCGCCGCCGCAGGCAATAACCACCACATCATGTTCGATCAGTTCACAAATAAATTCTTTTTCAACAATTTCGAGAGGATGGGGAGACGGGACTACCCTGCGCCATCCTCTTCCTGCGTCCTCCTTGAGAATCCATCCCCTTTCCCTGTGAATTTTATCCGCCTCATTTTTGGTATAAAAGGGCCCCACAAATTTGGTTGGATTTGAAATCGAAGGATCATTTCTATCCACAATAACCTGAGTGAGAATGGTAGCCGTCTTCCCTTTAATTTTACGCCGGTGCAGCATGTTCTGCAGGGACTGCTCGATCATGTACCCCATACCCCCTTCGGTATCCGCTACCAGAACACCAAGAGGAATCGGAGGGACCAGGTGGCGCGAGGCTTCCACACGGATGAGGGAATTGCCTATCTGCGGCCCGTTCCCGTGCGTCAGAACCAAACGGTGCCCTTCGGATATCATTTCGGCCACACCTGTCAGGCTTCGCCGTGTGTTGGCGAACTGCTGGGTGATGTTTCCTTCCTCGAATTCCCGCGTGATGGCATTTCCGCCAATGGCTACCACAACCGGCTTGGTTAATTTAGAACGATTTAAGGACATCTTTTAGAGTCGGTTCTCCAATTTCTTCAAGATGGTATTGAACGCGGACGGCCGGCTTGTCGATTTTCATGATTTTGGATAGATCGATGGGTGTTCCGATCACCACGACATCGCAGTCCACCGCGTTGATTGTTTCTTCCAGATCGTGAATCTGGGCTTCATCATATCCCATCGCCGGAAGAAGCGTACCGATCTCTGGATATTTAATGAATGTTTTGGCGATCGATCCCTTTACCCACGGACGGGGATCCACGATTTCCGAGGCTCCATTTTTCTGCGCAGCGATATAGCCCGCTCCAAATTTCATCCCGCCGTGCGTCAATGTGGGGCCGTCTTCGACCACGAGAGCCCGTTTATTTAGAATTTGCTCGGGATGACTTACCGTCAAAGGGGAGGCTGCATCGATAACGACTGCTTTCGGATTGGTTTCCCGGATATTTCTTTTAACCAGGTCGATATTTTCCTTTTTCGCTGTTTCGATTTTATTCACCACAATCACATCGGCCATTCTGAAATTAACTTCTCCGGGGAAATAGCCGAGTTCGTGTCCCGGCCGATGGGGATCGACAACCACAATAAGAAGATCGGGCTTGAAAAACGGCATGTCATTGTTGCCGCCGTCCCACAGTATGATGTCCGCTTCCTTTTCTGCCTGCCGCAGGATTGCCTGGTAATCGATGCCCGCATAAACGGTGATACCCATATCGAGATGCGGTTCGTATTCCTCACGTTCTTCAATCGTACATTGATGAAGTTCGAGATCGGCATATTTTTCAAATCGCTGCACTTTTTGTCTGGCCAAATCCCCGTAGGGCATGGGATGGCGCACGGCCACCACACGTTTTCCTTTTTCCCTGAGTATCTGGCCGACACGTCTTGTGGTCTGGCTTTTTCCGCAGCCGGTACGGACCGCACATACAGCGATGACGGGCACCTTCGATTCGATCAGTGTGGAATGGGGTCCCATCAATTTAAAATCGGCGCCTGCGCTCATGACTTCGGATGCACGGTGCATCACATATTCGTGAGAGATATCGCTGTAAGCAAAAACGACCTCATCGATCCGTTTTTCCCGGATCAGGGAATGTAATTGATCTTCCGGATAAATCGGTATTCCTTCGGGATAGCGCTTCCCGGACAGCTCGGCCGGATAAATCCTTCCTTCGATATTGGGGATCTGGGTCGCTGTAAATGCAAGAACTTCAACTTCCTTGTTGTCTCTGAAACAGACATTAAAATTATGAAAATCTCTTCCCGCAGCTCCCATGATGAGTATGCGTCTTGGATTCATAAAAACTCCCTGAATTGATTAATGATAAAAACATGGATTGGATTAACAGGAAGGACGATTTATTCAAAGCCGTGTAACCAGCGGGTATATAAAAGTTTTTTAATGTTCTTTTTCATGAATGATTAACGATCGATAATGAGTATTGAATTTAAGTTACCGTAATTGAAATTTACTCTCCAAACTGAATCCCCTGAGCCAGAGGCAGGTCGTCGGACCAGTTGATCGTGCTGGTTTGACGGCGCATGTACTGTTTCCATGCATCGGAACCGGATTCTCTGCCTCCGCCGGTTTCCTTTTCTCCGCCGAATGCACCTCCGATTTCCGCTCCCGAAGTGCTGATGTTTATATTGGCAATACCGCAGTCGCTTCCCCTGCAGGAAAGGAATGTTTCGGCTTCCCGTAAATTCAGGGTAAAGATCGCTGAGGAAAGACCCTGAGGCACGTCATTATGGATGGCGATGGCTTCATCCATTGTTTTATATTTAATGACATAGAGAATCGGGGCAAATGTCTCTTCTTTTACAATCGGCATTTCGTTTTTCACTTCAACAATACAGGGGGAAACATAGCAATCGGAGGGATACCCTTTCAGTTCTTTTCCCCCGTATACTATTTCCCCTCCCTGTTTTTTAATGACATCCAATGCGTTTATCATATTTTCAACGGCGGACCGGTTGACCAGCGGCCCCATCAGAATGCCATCTTCGAGAGGGTTGCCGATCCGGATACTTTCGTAGGCCTTAATCAAACGTTTCAGGACATCGCCGTATACTTTTTCCTGAACAATAATTCTCCGTGTCGTGGTGCAGCGCTGGCCTGCCGTTCCGGCTGCGCCGAAAAGAATTGTCCGGACTGCCATGTCAAGATCGGCATTCTCGGAAACGATGATTGCATTGTTGCCGCCAAGTTCGAGAATGGTTCTCCCCAAACGGCCGCCGACGATTCCGCCGATTTTTTTACCCTGAACCGTGCTTCCCGTAAAACTGATCAGGGGAACCCGGCGGTCCTCGACGAGTTTCGTGCCGACAATGGAGCCTTTTCCGACAAGAAGTCCCAGCAAACCTTCCGGGGCATGGTTAGCCTTTAAGACCTGGTCCGCAATTTTAATGCAGGCAATGGCAGTCAGGGGCGTCTGGCTGGACGGTTTCCAGATCACGGCGTCGCCGCACACTAGAGCGATCATGGCATTCCAGCTCCAAACGGCCACAGGGAAATTGAAAGCGGTGATGACTCCAACGATACCCAGAGGATGATACTGTTCGTACATTCGATGTGAAGGACGCTCGCTGTGCATGGTTTTGCCGCAGAGCTGGCGGGAGAGTCCGACTGCAAAATCCGCGATGTCGATCATTTCCTGAACTTCTCCCTCACCTTCGGCCCGGATCTTTCCCATCTCATAGGTGACCAGGGCACCCAGTTCTTTTTTGTATTTTCGAAATACCACAGCCATTTGACGAACCACTTCACCCCGTTTCGGTGCCGGCACCATTCGCCATTCGAGAAAGGCGTTCCGGGCTTTTGCAATGATTTTCTCGTAACCGGAAGCTGAAACCTGATTGACGCTGGCAATGATTCGATTGTCGACGGGAGAGCGGGATTCGAGTATTTCTCCGGTATTACCAGTCAACCAATCTCCGTGATATCCGCCGGCATTGATTTTCTCAATGCCAAGTGTTTTAAAAATCTCTTTCATTTTTTCTTTTCGATTATTCTATCTGTATTTTTATGATTTTGCTTTCCAGCATGTTCGTTTTTTCGGGAAGGTTTTAATGCAATATCGAATACTTCATTGAGCCACTCGACAAAGGTAAAACTCATCTTATTCCGGATATGTTCAGGAATCTCATCCAGATCTTTTTCGTTCAATTTCGGCATGATGATTTTTTTAATTCCGGCGCGTGCAGCAGCCAGCACTTTTTCCTTGATGCCGCCGACCGGCAGTACTTTCCCGCGCAATGTAATCTCTCCTGTCATGGCGAAATCGTGTTTGACCGGTTGTTCCGTTAAAAGAGAAATCAGTGCCGTAGCCAATGTTACACCCGCAGAGGGGCCGTCTTTGGGAGTGGCTCCTTCGGGTACGTGGATATGAATATCCTTGTTCTGAAAAAAATCTTCCGGGATATTAAAACTTTTTGCCCTGGACCTAATAAACGAGAGCGCTGCCTGGGCCGACTCTTTCATGACATCCCCCAATTGGCCTGTCAGTACCAGTCCCTTTCCGCCCGGCATGGCCGTGGCTTCAACGAAAAGAATCTCACCACCCACGGGTGTCCAGGCCAAACCTGTTGCGATTCCGATTTCGTCTTTGTACTGAGCCATTTCCGAAAAGAATTTTCTCTGCCCCAACAGTTTGACGACTTGGTCCGGATCGACGGCCACTTTTTTCTCTTTAGCTTCAGCGATCAAACGGGCCACTTTTCGACAGCATGATCCGATTTCACGTTCCAGATTCCGCACACCGGCCTCGCGAGTGTATTCTGCAATTATCTTTTTTATGGCCTTGTCCGAAAAGCGGATCTGGCTTTTTTTCAGCCCGTTTTCATCTCTTTGGCGGGGAACAAGATATTGTTTTGCGATTTGTAATTTCTCTTCCTGAATGTATCCTGGAAGCCGAAGGACTTCCATCCGGTCCAGAAGCGGACGCGGGATTGTATCGAGCACGTTTGCAGTGGTGATAAACATGACTTTGGAAAGGTTAAATGACACTTCAAGATAGTGATCTGAAAATTCGACGTTCTGTTCCGGGTCAAGCACTTCGAGCAGGGCCGAGGCCGGATCGCCCCTGAAATCCGTTCCTACTTTATCAATTTCATCGAGCATGAAGACCGGATTATTTGAACCGGCTTTTTTCATGCCCTGGATGATGCGTCCGGGCAGGGAACCGATGTAGGTTCGGCGGTGTCCCCGGATTTCGGCTTCGTCCCGCATGCCTCCCAGCGAGTATCTGACAAATTCCCGTCCCATGGCCCGGGCAATGGAACGGCCCAGAGAGGTTTTTCCCACGCCCGGAGGGCCGACAAAACAGAGAATCGGGCCCTTTGAGGTGGCCTTTAATTTCCGCACAGCAAGAAATTCCAAAATACGATCCTTTACATCGATCAGATCAAAATGATCCTCGTCCAGAATTTCTTTGGCCCGGGTTATATCAATTTCATCTTTCGTGTTCTTTTCCCAGGGAATGCTGACCAGCCAGTCGAGATAGGTTCTGGAAACCGTATATTCGGCTGCCTGGGGCGGCATTTTCGAGAGACGGTCGAGCTCTTTTTCTGCGGCCTGTTTTGCTTCTTCGCTCATACCGGCTGCGTCAATTTTCTTTTTCAACTCCTCGATTTCAGTCGTGCGTTCGTCCTTTTCACCCAATTCTTTTTGGATGGCCTTCATCTGTTCACGGAGAAAATATTCTTTCTGGCTGTCTTCGATTTTGTCTTTCACTTCGGCCTGGATTTTATTTCCGAGTTTGAGCAGTTCCAGCTCGTGGTTGAGTAGGGTGAGGAGTTTGATTAACCGGTCCTCTACGTTCAGAGTTTCGAGGATGGACTGACGTTCTTCAATATCGAATTTCAGATTCGAAGCGATGAAATCAGCCAGACGGTTCGGGCTTTCCACATTTTGAATGGCCTGGCTCAGTTCATCCGGCAGAAATGGCGAAAGAGTGACGATCTGTTGAAAAATTTCAGTTACTTCTCTCAGCAAGGCTTCCGTTTTCACGGATCGGGATTTATCTTCGGGAATGATACGAATTCTTCCTTTCATGAAGGGATCGGTTTGTATAATATTTTCCAAACGGATACGGGACAATCCCTGGACCATCAATCCCATGTTCCCATCGGGGATACGGAACATTTTAAGGATAAAAACCGCTGTTCCCATATCGTACAGCGTGTCGTTCTGTTCTTTCAGTTTTTTGGCTTTTTGGGCAAAGAGGCCAACAATTTTTCGGTCGCTCAACGCTTCGTTAATGACGCTGATCTGTCTTTCTTCATTAATGATCATGGGTGCGACAATGTTTGGGAAAATCAGGATGTTGTTCATGGGGAGAATGGGCAATTCGAGGGGGATGTCCGGTAAATCGCTGAATTCGCCGGCGAGAGGGTGTGAGTTCTGACCTGGTTTCTTTTTTTCATCCATTTTTTTATTCGACCTCAATATTAATAACGCCGGTAGGCAGATTTTGTCTTTTAGGAAGTTTTATTTCCAGGAAGCCATTGTCATAGGATGCTGTTAATTTTTCCATGTCAATTTCCTGGGGAATAACGATACGCCGTTCAAAAGGGCCGTAATTGATTTCCATTTTATGGTATCGCCGTTTTTCTGATGAAGGAATTGACTTGCGTATTCCCCTGATGTAAAGAATATTTTCCTGAAGTGAAACGTTGACTTCTTTTGGATCGATTTGTGCCAGTTCAATCGTCACAACAAGGTTCTTTTCGGTTTCATATACGTCGGTCGGGGGTTTCCAGTAAAGTTCATGCCGGTAGAGATTTGGATAGGCGCTTCCGAAGAAATTGGAAAAAAAGAAATCCATTTCCTCTTCGAGTGGGATGAGAAGTTCCTTGAATCTTTTTTCCTTGCTGTTTTCCACGGGCATTCTCCTGTTGATCCGAAATTTATATTACATTAAAGGGATTACGTTTTATTGCACTGAAAAGATCCCGTTATCAAGGTTTTTCGTGAATACTATTTTTATCATTAATGTTACTATTATTCCATGTTAAAATCAAGAAAAAAAACTGGGGAGACATTTAGATAGTTTTATTGAAATTACAGAATAAACCGGACAAACAGGATTGTCGTTGTTAAATGGCAACTCATCCGATTTCATTTATTTTTTATATCATTAATTTTCATTATTTACTATGAATCGATTGATTTTTTCCTTATTTTAAAAAGTTGTTATTTATTTACAGCAGGAAGTACCCTCCTGATCCCGTCAGGACGGGATTACTTGATATAATGCATATACTTAATTTTTAATAAGGAGAAAGAATGAGACGATTGTTTGGAGTGATGCTTCTTTCCGTTTTAATTTTTACAGCCTGCGGAAAGAAAGAGAAGTTGGTATCCCTGACACCCGATCAGCCGGCATATGCACTGGGGAAAGCTCTTTCCCCGATTTTATCGGCTCTGGATCCGGATTCGAACAAAGTGCTTGTTACGTCGAAATATTTTGATATTACATCGGGTGAGGTGCTGTCCAAGCTACAGGCTAATTTTGGTAACAGAACAGAGGGCTTAAAAAATATGTCTCCGGAGCAGTTGAAAAACGTAATCGGAGACATTGCAACTCAGTATGCAGATGAAAGATTACTTTTAAAAGCTGCGAAGAAGGCAAAAATTAAGGTGACTCCTGCCGAGGTGGACAGCTTTTTAAATGTTCAATATCAAAGAGCTGGAGGAGAAGAAAAATTGATGTCTGGTTTGGAGGAAAATCATATTCAGTTTGATTATTTCAAGGAGAGTATAAAGAAAAATCTCACCATTGAAAAATATCTTGACCACATCATTGAAACAAGAAGTAAGATTTCGGAAGATCGGATTCAAAAAGCTTATCAGGAATTTCTGAAAGACACGCTTGTAAATGTACAGCATATATTGCTTTTAACGAACGGCAAATCCGATGCGGAAAAGAAAACCATTCGGAATAAAATGGCAAAAATCTTATCCCGGGCTCGAAGCGGAGAGTCGTTTGATGCGCTTGCGAAGGAATTTTCAGAAGATCCAGGCTCAAAAGACAAAGGTGGGTTGTACGAGGATGTGACTCGCGGGCAAATGGTGAAACCTTTTGAAGATGCCTGTTTCTCCACACCTGTGGGCAAGATCAGCGATATCGTCGAAACGAAATACGGATATCACATTCTCAAGATTCTTTCCCGTAACCCCGGGAATAAACCATTGGAAGAAGTTCGGGATGAATTGGTGAAAAAACTTGAGAATTCAGGATCTCGATCCATTCTGAATGATTATTTTAAAGAAATCAGAGAAGAGGCCAATGTGAAATTGGTCGGTTTTTAAACTGGTTCTTAATTCCGGAATCGGTTATCGGTTCCATTGTGTATTATAAATCTTTTTAATATTTTTAGGTGCCTGGTACGAACAGCGTATCAGGCACTTGATTATGGATGTGCCGGTAAAAATTGCTTGACTTTTTGGGTATTCCTTTTTTAATTATTAGCAAGTCGTTTAATTTTAAGCGTTAATTCTTATGCACTTCTTTGTAATCCATTTAGATAGTTTGAAATTCATTAAAAAAAGGAGGACAATACAAGCCAGTATATAACCATCTGAAATAAATGGAGACCAAAGTGAAATTTAAAGTACGTTTACTATTCATTCTTATTATCATACCCACATTTTTTTGCCAGAAAAAGAGTAATCCTGTCAATCCGGTTGAACATGAATTTATCTATCCAATCAGTATCGGGAACAGTTGGGATTACAAAATGACATCTTACGGGGTCAGCATCATTCCTATAATTGATACTTTAGAATCTGATACATCTTATATTATTTTTGACACACTGCATGCAGATTTAAATATGGTTATTGATTATATGGAAGAAATAAACGATACAGTTGATACTTATGTTTTCAAAGAATTCTATCAATCAAATGATACTCAAGAGGAGTATAGAAGTGAGTGCTATTATAAACAAGATCAAAGTGGTCTTTATGAATATGGTTACAAAGGCGGTACAAATCTAATAATGCCAAAAACACAAAATAAATACCCATTATTGGAAATGTTCAATCCATCTTTTCTTGATCGTTATATCGGGACAAATTCAGGAATGTTATTTCAAAATGATTCTTTATATTTATATGTACCTCCTCGTATGAGTTTAAAATATCCTTTAATATATCCTCTCCAATGGAATTATAATATTGATTGGCCAATTGATAAAAAAGTGAATGGTATGGTGACTATTGAGGTGCCGGCCGGTATATTTCGATGTTATGAAATTCAATGGTTGTTTGATATTGATCGTAACGGAGAATGGGACGATGATTTCATTAGATATGATTATATCAGTTCATGTGGTTTGATTAAGCGAATAAAAATATTTTATTTTGAAAGTGTTGTTGTGCAGTCAGATACACTGATATCTGTTCCCGATACATTGACGGTAGAATGTGTGTTGACCGATTATAACCTTATGTAAGATTTGTTATTTTCAATACAACTGTGAATAACTCATCTAAGAAATGAGAAGGATACATTTATGGATATAAAAGAAAAAACCATTCTTCTTGTTGAAGATTCAGCTTCTACGAGACTGGCGTATCGAAAAGCATTTGAAGATTATGGATTTCAGGTACTCGAAGCGGAAAATGGGACACAGGGATGGGAAAAGGTACAGCATTACAATCCGGATCTGGTTGTTCTTGATCTTATCCTTCCCGACATGCATGGCTTGGAAGTTCTGCAAAAAATACGGATCAATAAATTTACTACGGACATCCCCGTGCTTGTTCTGACCGATGTGAAGGAAGCGGAAGAAGTTCAAAAAACAATGGATCTTGGAGCCAGCTATTACGCCTACAAGGGAAATGTCACACCCGAGAAAACAATCAAGATTATCAATAAAATTTTAAGTAAGAAATAACATTTCGAGTCTTTTCGATCCCGATGATTCGACTAGCCACTTGTATTATTCTGGAATAATGGGTTGTTGAAATTTTTAGATATTTAAAAAA
>CAZTZL010000048.1:0-22052 GCA_964617625.1 uncultured bacterium | reverse complement strand
TTCGAATGACAGTTTCTTTTCCCTGAATGATTTCAATGTCCGTCTTGCTGCAATTCGGACACTTGAATTGAGGGAGGCTCAGATGATATGCCGGATCTTCCTGAACCTGCAAATACCCCTGATAGCCGCATGATTTGCAATGAATCACAGCTTTCATCTCTCTAAAATGAATGGAAGCCTTTTCCGCGATTGTGTCTTTAAATCCCAGATTGACCCAGAATCCAACCTGTTCACGATTGAGAAAAGTCAATTCCCCGATTTCGATTTCGACGGATTTGATCTGTACGGCATTTTGCTGTTCCGCCTGTTCGAGTACAGTCTTGATGATGGATTGTGCAATGGACGCTTCGTGCATTTATTTCTTCGGCAGATTGAGTGCTTGGATCAATTCGGGAATGCCTTCTCCGGTTCGACCGTTTGTGAAAACCACTTTGATGTTTGGTTTGATTTTCAGGGCTTCTTCTTTCAGCTTTTTTAGATCGACTTCCATGATCTTTGCCAGATCGATTTTATTGATCGCAAGAACCGAGGATTCCATCAGGATATAGGGATGTTTGACGATCATGTAGGGGCCTTCTGTTGTAGAAACAACGACCATGCGTTGATGCGCTCCAAGCGGGAATTCACCCGGACAAATCAGATTTCCCACATTTTCGATAAAAAGTAGATCGAGTTTGGACAGATCCAGTTCATTCAGAGCCTTTTTTACCAGATTGGCATCGAGATGGCATTCCTTGCCAGTATTGGCCTGAATCACTTCTGCGCCTGCGGTTTTGATTCGATCCGCATCTATTGTGGTCGTCAGATCACCTGCAATCGCAGCTGTTCGGTATTGACCTTTTAGATTCTCAATCAGCTTTTGAGTAAGGGTTGTTTTCCCCGATCCGATGGAACCGAGGATATCCACAGCATGAATGTTGTTTTGATCGAGAAGAATGCGGTTTTTGTCCGCGAGGGATTTGTTTTCTTTCAGCAGGTTTTCTTCAAGTTCGATATCAAAGGTTTCTCCTTCGGCAGGTTGCACTGTTTTCATAATTTGAACTCCATACATAAAATTTCAAATTCCGTAATTGATAACAAAAATACACTTTTTCAAATGGAAATGCAAGACTTTTGATCAGGTTAATGAAATTGAAATTATGTGGAACATCGGATAAAATACAGCGTTTTATCAGAATATTTTCATATTGACTTTTAATACAAATATATTTACACTTATTCTTTGGTTTGTGTATTTGTTAATTATTTTATTCAAGGAATTCAGGAACAATTTATGAACATTAATCATCACTTTCCCTATCTTCCTGACCGGTTAATCCGACTTGGAGACCTTGCCTATAATTTATGGTTCAGCTGGCATTCCGAAGCGGTTTGGCTTTTCCAATATCTGGACCCGATACTATGGGAGGATGTCTATCGGAATCCAGTTCGGCTGCTCCATGAAATGGATTCCCAGCGTCTCGATGAAGTCAGCGAGGATAAAAATTATATCGAAAAATACGACAACACGATTAAAGCATTCGATCATTATTTAACCGACGAGAATACCTGGTTTCACCAAAATTATCCTGATAAAAAATTTTCCCAGATTGCTTACTTCAGCATGGAATTCGGTGTACACGAGAGTTTGCCGATTTATTCCGGTGGATTGGGAATATTGGCGGGCGATCATTTGAAATCGGCCAGTGATCTTGGAATTCCTTTGGTCGCGGTCGGGTTGCTTTATCGGGAAGCTTATTTTACACAATTTATTTCTCAGAGCGGTCATCAACAGGCACTTTTTGTTCATAACGATTTTTCGGATATGGCTGTGGTTCCTGTTCAGGATGAGAACGGAGAGAATTTGATAATTCACCTGCAATTGGACCATCATTCCATTGCAGCACGGGTTTGGCAAGCGCAGGTCGGGCGTATTCCTCTTTTTTTACTTGATACAGACTTCCCTGAAAATCCTCCGGAGGACCGGAAGATTACAGAAAGGCTTTATGTCAGTGATCGTGACCTTCGGCTTCTTCAGGAAATATTGCTGGGTATCGGCGGTGTAAAGACGCTTCACACTTTGAGGATTGAACCCGATGTCTGGCATATGAATGAAGGCCATTGTGTGTTTTTAACTCTGGAGTGCTTGCGCATTAAACTGCAATCGGGTCTTCCCCTTGTTGACGCGGAAGAACAGGTCAAGAAAACCAGTATTTTTACGACGCATACACCCATTGCTGCCGGAAACGAGGTGTTTGATGCAAACCGTGTTAAAAATTATCTGGGATCTTACTGGAAAAGCATGGATTTGTCAATTGATAAAATGGTACAACTTGCCCAGCCGCCATCACCTCATGATCCAAATGCATTTAATATGACAATTTTGGCACTGCGTTTTTCTCAACACACCAATGGCGTGAGCGAGCTGCATGGTCAAGTGGCAAAGCGCATGTGGCATCATCTCTGGCCCGATCGGTCTGTAGATGAAGTACCGATCGGAGCCATCACCAATGGCATCCATGCCCGAACCTGGATGCGCAGTCAAATTAAAAACCTGTTTGATAAACATCTGGGAAGTCAATGGCGGTACGAACTGGCTAACCCGGTTTTTTGGAAAAAGGTTTATAAAATTCCGGATAAAGCCCTGTGGGACGTCCATCAAGTCTGCAAGGAATTGTTGCTGAAAGATGTCAGGAAACGGCTTGTTCAGCAGCGTGAACGGAACGGCGAATCCAGTGAAGCAACAGCCGAAGTGAATACGATCCTGTCTCCGGATATATTGACGATTGGATTTGCCAGACGGTTTGCACCGTACAAGAGAGCGACACTGCCATTCCGAAATATACAGTGGCTTAAAAATATTTTAAAGAACGATTCCTACCCTGTTCAAATGATCTATGCCGGGAAGGCCCATCCGGCCAATCAACCCGGCAAAGAATTGATTCTTGAAATCTATCGTGAAAGCCGAAATCCCGAATTTGGCAATCGCATTGTCTTTGTCGAAGACTATGATATTGCTTTGGCCAGAAGATTGGTTTCAGGTGTGGATGTGTGGATGAATTTGCCCCGGCGGCCTCTTGAAGCCAGCGGCACCAGCGGGATGAAAGCGGCCGTCAACGGAATTCTCAATTTAAGTGTTTTGGACGGCTGGTGGAAGGAAGGATATAACGGGCAGAATGGATGGGCCGTTGGCGAAGACAGAGAGTTCTATAATGAAGTGGAACAGGATGAAGTCGACAGCCAGTCTCTGTATCGGCTCCTTGAGGGAGAAATTGTTCCATTATATTATACACGCGATGAAAATGGATTGCCGAGAGAGTGGATCGGCAAGATGAAAAATTCGATGGAAAGTAACATTCCCCGTTTTAATACCCACCGGATGCTTCAGGAATATGTCGAGAAGATGTATCTACCTGCTATAGAATAATCCGGAAAAAGGACCGCAATTATTATATTGACATCTAAACGTATATTGATTATATTATCACCAATACGGTAGTTTTTGTAATTATAAGAGGTTGTCATGACGCTTTCAACCAAGGGGCGATACGCATCGCGGGCCATGCTGGACCTTGCGCTTCATTACGGCACAGATCCCGTATTGCTGAGAAATATTTCACAACGTCAGGATATATCCGAGCGATATCTGGAAAGACTCATGACCTCCCTTGTTACCGCAGGTCTGGTCATCAGTATGCGCGGTAAAAATGGCGGATTCCGGTTGGCAAAACCGCCAAAAGAAATCCGGTTGAGTCAGATCATTCAAGCGACAGAAGGATCTCTGTCACCTGTATTTTGTGTCGATGATCCGGGTCAGTGTGATCGGCTTGAAACATGTGCCACCCATGATGCCTGGGAAAAGTTAAAAACCGCAATTTTTAAAACGCTTGATTCGATCACGCTTGAAAAACTGATCGAAATGCATCATAGCAAACGATCCGTCTCCGATGCTAATATGTATGTCATATAGCCGAATATTTATAATGATTTGAAATGAACAATACATTTTTGACATTTCAAACGACAAATTTAAAAATATTCATTTCTGAATTTTTGTTAAAATCTTTTCTGAATTCATTGAATTGAGAATGACGGAGAATTGCAATGGTCCATTATTTCAAGGATAACAGCTTGTCTATCGGCAGGACGCCTCTCGTTCAATTGAATCGAGTTGCAGGAGACAGCAAAACGTCGATACTGGTCAAAATCGAGGGTCGGAATCCGGCATATTCTGTGAAGTGCCGGGTTGGCGCCTCCATGGTGTGGGATGCGGAGAAGAGAGGAATTCTCAAGCCCGGCAAGACACTTGTGGAACCCACGAGCGGGAATACCGGTATTGCACTGGGTTATGTGGCCGCAGCGAGAGGATACAAACTCATCCTGACTATGCCGGAGACCATGAGCATTGAACGGAGAAAAATATTAAAAGCGTTTGGGGCGGATTTGATACTGACAGAAGGCAGTGAAGGTATGAAAGGATCCGTGGACAAAGCGGAAGAAATCTGCCGGAGCGATCCGGGAAAGTATGTTCTGCTGCAGCAGTTTAAAAATCCTGCCAATCCGGCGATTCATGAAAAAACAACCGGCCCTGAAATCTGGAACGATACGGAAGGCCGAGTGGATGCGCTGGTGGCCGGCGTGGGTACCGGAGGCACGATTACCGGAATCTCAAGATTTTTTAAAAAGACGAAAAAGAAATCGATCATCTCGGTTGCGGTAGAACCCGCTGCCAGTCCGGTTTTGACACAGCAACTTGCAGGCAAAGAACTGCGGCCCGGTGCGCATAAAATTCAGGGGATCGGAGCAGGTTTTATTCCGGATATTTTGGATTTGAATCTGGTTGACCGGATCGAAACCGTGACCAATGAGGAAGCAATTGCTTTTGCCAGAAGACTGGCCCGGGAAGAGGGGATTCTCTCCGGTATTTCTTCCGGTGCAGCGGTTGCTGTAGCAAATAGATTGGCTCATTCGGATGAATTTTCAGGGAAAACGATTGTAGTGATATTGCCGGATTCCGGGGAGCGGTATCTTTCGAGTGATTTATTTGAGTGAGGATTGGTATGAAAACCAAACTGCCCGATATTGGAAAAATTTCACCTGAAGTATTCGAAGAACTCATCTATCCCCGTCTGGGTGCAAGAAGAGACACTGTAATTGTCCCCCCACAGAATGGGGTTGATGTTGGAATCGTTGAAATTGGAAATCGAGCAGTCGCAATAACAACAGATCCTGTTTTTATCGTTCCCGAATACGGGTTTGAGAGGGCGGCCTGGTTTGCCATCCATATTCTCGCATCGGATGTGGTGACGAGCGGACTACCGCCAACGTATTTATCCATCGATCTGAATCTCCCGATGTCCATGACTGAAGATCAATTAGAGATTATGTGGAATGTCATGCACAAGGAATGTGAAAAATTGGGGATGGCTGTGGTCTGCGGACACACGGCCCGGTACGACAATTGTCACTATCCGATGGTGGGCGGGGCGACCGTTCTTGCAGAAGGATCGAAAAATCAATATGTCACACCCAAACTGGCGCGGGCGGGCGATCATATTATTATCACAAAAGGGCCGGCCATTGAGACATCGGGTATTTTTGCCACAATGTTTCCGGATAAACTGGAGAAAGCATTTGGAAAGAAATTTTCCGATGATGCCCAGAAACTCTTTTATAAAATGTCCGTTGTCGAAGATGCCATGACAGCTGTTTCCGTCGGGGTCCGTGAAAACGGAGTCACAGCGATGCATGATGCAACAGAGTGCGGTATCTGGGGTGGTGTTTATGAACTGGCTCAAGCTGCTGGTCTGGGTGTCAGACTTTTTAAAGATAAAATTGTCGTTGAAAAAGGAGTCATTGAAATTTGTACTTTGTTTGGGATCAAAGATCCTTATGCCGCGATCAGTGAAGGAACATTGATTATTTCCTGTAAAGCCCATCAATCTGAATTAATTGTCAATGTGTTGAAATCGAAAGGAATACCGGCTTCAGTTGTCGGTCAACTGATTAAACCTGAGGACGGCATGGTGGTTATTGAAGATGGTCAGGAAAGACCATTTCAGCATCCAGGTGTCGATCCGTTCTGGAATGCATTTTACAGGGCATTGAAAGAATAACAGCATGATGTATTCAACTGTATAATCATCATGGAAAAGATGTGAATATTTGAAAAATAAAATTGAAATATTGGTTATATGTTTTTTACGAAAGGGCATATAAAATGTATAAAAAGACATGGATCATCGTGACTATTGGAGCTATGATTTTTATTTCAAGTTCCTTGTATGGTCAAAATTCAGGATTCCTTTCTCTTGAAGAACTGATCCATGAAGCTCTGCAAAACAATCCTGAAATCATTGCGTTTCAACAAAATTTGCAGGCAGCCCGGGCCGAGATCTCTCCGATGGGGACACTGCCCGATCCAATGATCAAAGTGGGAGCGATCAATTTGCCCGTCAACACTTTTAAATTCGATCAGGAACCGATGACGGGCAAGCAGATCATGCTGACTCAGCGGTTTCCTTTTTTTGGAACGCTTGCGTTGAAATCGGAACTCGGCCGTCAAAAGATGAAAATCGCCGAATATGAATTACATGCCAAAGAAAATGAGATTATCCGGAAAGTGAAGGAATCCGTTTATAATATTGCCTATTTTAAACAGGCTATTGTAATTGCTGTTCAAAATTTGGATATTTTGGATCAATTTGTCCAGGTCGCTTCAAAAAAATATGAAACGGGCAAAGGACTGCAGCAGGACGTTCTGCGGATCCAGGTGGCACAATCCAGAATGAAAGAGAAGATAGTCATACTAGAACAGAAAGAGCGATCTGGTGAAGTCATGCTGAATACGCTTCTGGCACGCGAAGCGGACGGCTCACTGGATCATATTCCAACCTTTGAATCTGTTATCATCGTTTTTGAAAAAGATACAGTTTTCAAGAAGAGCTTGGAACACAATCCCATGCTTGGTATAATGGATGCCGAGATTGCCGCAGCTTCTGCCAAGAAGCGATTAACAAAACGAAATTATTCCCCTGATCTGGATATTACAGTGGCTTATACACAGCGGGAAGATATTGTAGGGCGAATCATGACCGATTTTTTTACAGCTCAGGCCGGATTCAGTGTACCGTTGTGGTTCTGGCGGCGGCAGATCAATCAGGTAAAAGCATCAGATATGCAAATCAACGAAAAAAATGCTCAGCGGGAGAATATGCTAAACGGCATTCGTCAGAAACTCTCGGATCTGATGATTCAAATTGATGAAATAGAAAAACGCATCGAGATTTATAAAGACGAGATTCTTCCTCTCGGAAAACAAAGCCTGGAGGCAGATTTGTCTGCATACACAGTGGACAAAGTTGATTTTTTCACGCTTTTGAACAGTCAAAAACAACTGTTTAATGACGAGATGGATTACCTGAGATTGATTGCAGATTATGAAATCACAAAAGCGCAACTCGAGGAAATTGTTGGCGAGCGGTTGTTTTGATTTTTTTGTTATTAACGGTGAATTGTTGGTATAGAATAATATGGGGGTTTTAATATGAGAAAATTGATTGTTCCAAATCGGATAGTAAAATTAATCCTTGCAAGTAGTATGCTTGGTCTTTTTTTCATTACTGGATGTGGAAAACAAGCTGAGCAGAATGATAATATTGACCACTGGACCTGCAGCATGCATCCATCGGTCAGATCTGATGAACCGGGTAAGTGCCCTATCTGTAATATGGACCTGATTCCCGTTTATAAAGAGAATCAACAGCCTGCAGAGCCTAAGGTCGACGAATCGGAAAACCATACCGGTCATGAACATCAGAATGAAATTGAATACTGGACCTGCGGCATGCATTCTTCTGTGCGATCGGATGGGCCGGGTAAATGTCCGATCTGTCACATGGATCTGATCCCGGTTTACAGGAAGCAGGATGATCCGGTTGAAAAAGATAAGGCAGGTACAACGATCCGGGTTTCATCCAATGCCCGTCAATTAGCCGGTGTGGAGGTGGCAGAAGTGGCCTATCGTCATCTTCATCGGCAAATCCGCACTGTCGGACTGATCACCACCGATGAACGCCGTGTTTCGCGCGTTTCCGCCTGGATTGCGGGCCGGATCGATCGTCTGTATATCGATTTTACCGGCCAGAAAATCAATCGCGGCGAGCCGCTGGCGTTGTTTTATAGTCCTGAACTGGTGTCTACACAAAAGGAATATATTCTGGCTCTGGAAGCGCTTGATGGGGCAAGAGAAGCCGGTACTTCTGTTCAGATGCAAGAATCATTAGCCGCTTCTTCACGCCAGCGGCTGCTTCTCTGGGGTATTTCTGAGAATGAAATGAAACGTCTTGAAAAAGAGCGTACCGTCAGTGATCACGTTGAAATTGTGACTCCTCTCGGCGGGACGGTTGTGGAAAAGAGTGTGGAGGAGGGACAGTATGTCAAAGAAGGACAACATTTATATACGATAGCGGATCTTTCCCGTCTCTGGATACTGGCTGATTTGTATGAATATGAAATGGGATGGATTACAACAGGTCAAAAAGTGATAATGACATCACAATCATTTCCGGGAGAACAATTCGAGGGCAAGATCACGTTTGTCGATCCAGTGCTCCAATCACAAACACGATCTCTCAAGGTGCGTGCCGAGCTGGACAATTCTCTTGGCAGATTAAAACCGGGGATGTTTGTGGATGTCGTGATCGATGTTCATCTGAATCGGGAGCGTTTTCCGGGGATGGCCAGTGCGTTTGATGATCAGGGCGCGGTTTTGTCTGTTCCTTCCAGTGCGGTGCTTCAGACGGGCCAGCGTGTGGTGGTTTATCAGGAAATCAGAGAAGGGGAATATGCCGGACGACAGGTGACGATTGGTCCGAATACAGGCGAGTATTATCCTATTTTCTCCGGATTGAAAGCGGGCGACCGGGTCGTGATTCGGGGAAATTTTTTAATCGATTCACAAAGCCAGCTAACCGGATTGGAATCGGCTGCCTATGATGCCTCTTTGGGGGAAAAGAAGCCGGTTTTGCCCGGACATCAACATGAATAATTTGTCGTGGAGTCGATCATGATTGGCCGTCTCATAGAAATTTCTTTGAAGAACCGCTGGCTGGTTTTATTCTTCTATGTCTTTATCATCGGATGGGGGATTTATGCGTTGAAGCGGACACCGATTGACGCCATTCCCAATATTGGAGAAAGCCAGGTGGTTGTTTATGCGGAATGGCCGGGGCAAAGTCCCAAGGACATGGAAGATCAGGTGACATATCCTTTGACCATCAACCTGATGGGTCTGCCGAGAGTGAAGACAGTGCGAAGCAACTCCTATTTTGGTTTTTCACTGGTCAATATCATATTTGAAGATGGTGTCGATTTTTACTGGGCAAGAACACGCGTTTTGGAGCGGTTGAGTCTTGCACAGAAATCACTTCCTGAAGGAGTACTTCCGGAACTGGGGCCGGATGCCACGGCTCTGGGTCAGATTTTCTGGTATACGGTTGAAAACGGCTGGTTCTGTCCGGATCATCCACAAAAGTCGTACGGAGAGCCGGGGAAATGTCCCATTGATGGGAAAAAGCTGCTTCGTTCACAGTATGATTTGGGCGAGCTTCGATCTTTCCAGGACTGGTACATCCGCTATCAACTCAATTCGGTGAAGGGTGTTGCCGAGGTGGCCAGTGTAGGCGGGTATGTGAAACAGTATCAGATCGATGTGGCACCCAACAAACTCCTTGCCTACAATATCAAACTGCACGCTTTGATTCAGGCGGTTCAAAAGAGCAACATCGATGTAGGCGCCAAAGTGTTTGAAGAGAACGGCATGGAATTCGTCATTCGCGGTATCGGATTTGTGAAAAGCATTGAGGATATCGAGAACATTGTTGTCGAAACGCGCCATGGTGTGCCGGTGTATGTCAAGAATGTGGCAACGGTCATCATGGGTCCCGATTTCAGAAGAGGCGCATTGGATAAAGAAGGGAAAGAGGCTACCGGCGGCGTGGTTCATATGCGGTACGGGGAAAATCCGATGCGTGTAATTAAAAATGTTAAAAAAAAGATCCAGGAGTTGGAAGCGGGACTTCCATCGGGTGTCCGGATTGTTCCGTTTTATGACAGAACAAGTTTGATCCGGCGTTCCGTCAATACATTGACCCAGGCGTTGGTCATGGCAGCTGTGATTACAATCGTTGTTATTGTGCTGTTCCTCCTCCATTTCTGGGGAAGTATGGTTATCTCTCTGGTTTTGCCAATCGGCGTGCTGATCTCCTTTATAATTATGCAGCGCATCGGAGTCAATGCCAATATTATGTCTTTAGGCGGGATCGTCCTTGCGATTGGCGTCATGGTCGATTCCGGGATCGTGATGACCGAAAATATCTATCGTCATCTGGTTGAAGAAATTCATGAGAAAGGAACAAAGCTGACCGGAGAGGAACGGCTTCGTGCATGTATCGCAGCCGCAAAGGAAGTCGGAAGGCCGGTACTCTTTGCACTTCTCACCACAATTGTTTCATTCATTCCCGTATTTGCTCTCTCCGGAAAATCGGGCCGGCTTTTTCATCCATTGGCTTTTACCAAAACATTTGCCATGGCCGGAGCGGCGTTGATTGCATTAACACTGCTTCCAACGCTTGGATATTTTTTATTGAGGGGCAGGTTAAAGTCCATAGAGCAAAATCCCGTTTCACTTTTTTTAAGGAAGATTTATCAGCCTGCTCTTTTATGGAACCTGAAGCATAAATGGGTCTCTGTCGCTGTCGCTCTTTTGCTTCTCGTCACAGGAATCGTGATTTTCCCCCGCGTGAAAAGCGAATTCATGCCGCCTTTGAATGAAGGGGATCTGCTGTTCATGCCGGTGCTGCTTCCTGGTGCATCTCTCACGCAGGTGATGGAGGTCATGCAAAAGCAGGATGTCATTATTAAAAATTCATTTCCTGATGAGGTTGAAAGTGTTGTGGGCAAGCTCGGCCGTGCGGAATCTGCACTGGATCCGGCGCCCGTGATCATGATCGAAACCATTATCGGATTGAAACCGCCAAAGATGTGGCGGAAAGGAATGACCCGGGATCGATTGATAGAAGAAATCAAGGAGGCGACGCGGATGCCGGGAGTCAGTCCGATCATGACACAGCCGATCCAGAACCGGATTGACATGCTGGCAACCGGAATTCAAACGCCCATAGGGGTCAAGGTATTTGGTAATGATCTTTCAAAAATTGTGGAGATCGGGCTGGAAATTGAGAAGGTGCTCGGTACCATACCGGGGGCTATCGGACCCTTTGCAGAGCGGGCGGACAAACGCCCCTATTTTGAAATAGAAATCAACCGTCAGGCAGCTGCCCGGTACGGTGTTCAGGTGGGCGATATCCAGCATATCATCATGACGGCGATTGGTGGAATGAATATCAGTACAGCTATCGAAGGGAGGGAGCGGATTCCCATTCGTGTGCGATATATGCGTGAATTGCGGGACAATCCGGAAGCCATGGAACGCATATTTATCCCGACACCTTTGGGGGCGCAAATTCCATTAAAACAATTGGCGAGATTGAAGCGGACCACCGGACCCGCAATGATCGGAAGCGAAAACGGGATGAAGTACGGACGGGTATTTGTAAGCGTCGATCAAAAAACGATCGGTCTTGTTGACTTTGTTAAAAAGGCTCAAGAGAAAGTCCGTGAAGAAATTATCGATCAAGGCAAACTGCCGCCGGGTTATTTTATTACCTGGAGCGGGCAGTACGAATCGGAAATTGAGGCGAAGAAAAGACTCCAAATTGCTTTACCGGTAGCTCTGGTGATTATACTGCTGTTGCTTTATATGGCTTTCAAATCACTGTCTTCTCTTCTTGTGGTTGCCACCGGGATTCCGGTTTCTCTGATGGGCGGTCTGATATTGCTTTATGTGTTTGGCTTTCATATGAGCGTTGCAGTATGGGTTGGATTCATTGCTTTGTTCGGTGTGGCAACAGACAATGCAGTCGTGCTGATTTCGGCTACGGATGATCTTTTCAAAGCACAGAAGAAATTGTCAGTCGATCAAATTCGAAAAACTATTTTAAAGGCGGGATTGATGCGGGTGCGGCCGATCATGATGACCACGTCAACGACTATTTTAGCCTTGATACCGGTTATGTTTTTAACCGGTGCGGGTTCTGAAATCATGAAACCGATGTCTTCTCCCATTATTGGCGGATTGGTAACTGCGACCCTTTCCAATCTTTTTTTGGTGCCTGTTCTTTATTCATGGATCAAAGAAAGAAGATTCATGAGAAAAAATATGGAATAAAATATTTGGACAAGCAGCAACGTATTTATCGCCCTGTTCTTGATAAATAGATTCTTGTTTGCTATATTATCAGAACTTATAGTATTTAATGAGAGTTATCAAATTTAAGTCATTAGTTTAATTCAATAATTTTGAGGCTGGATGTGAAACGGATTTACATGGATTATGCGGCCACGACGCCGGTCGATCCCCGGGTTGTCGAGGCTATGATTCCCTACTTTCGGGAAAAATTCGGAAATCCCTCATCGATACACAGCTACGGCCAGGAATCTCTGGAGAGCGTGGATGCGGCGAGGCTGTCGGTTACGGATCTGTTGGGCGCCGATCCTTCCGAAATTGTTTTTACAGGCAGTGGAACCGAGGCGGACAATACGGCCATTCAGGGTGTCTGCCGCGCGCTTGAAAAACGGGGCAATCATGTCATTACGACTACCATCGAACACCAGGCCGTGCTCCGATGCTGCGAGTTTATGGCTTCCCGGGGATTTGAGGTCACCCGGGTTCCTGTCAACAAAGACGGGATAGTCGATCCCTCCGATATCGAAAAGAGTATTCAAAAGGGGACGATACTCATCTCCGTCATGCATGCCAATAATGAAATCGGCACGATTCAGCCTATCGCGGAGATCGGTAAAATTGCTCGTAAAAAAGGAATTCTGTTTCATACGGATGCAGTGCAGAGTTACGGACATATTCCCATCGATGTCGATGCAATGTCGATCGATCTGCTTTCCATTTCCGCTCATAAAATTTACGGTCCCAAAGGTACGGGTGCCCTCTATATCCGGGAAAATACGCCCGTTGTACCTCTGCTTCATGGCGGTTCCCACGAACAGGGAAGACGCAGTTCGACACACAATGTGCCCGGAATTGTCGGATTGGGAAAGGCGTCCCGGATCGCGAAACAGGAAATGGATCAGGAAATCAAAAATACCACAGCACTGCGAAATCAACTTTTACAGCTGATTGAAAAAAATATTTCCGGCGTTCATTTTAACGGACATCCGGTCGACCGGCTGCCGAACAGTCTCAATCTTTCCATTGAGCATGTCGAAGGAGAAGCCCTTCTGATGAATCTCGATCTGGAAGGGATCGCCATCTCAAGCGGTTCGGCGTGCAGCGCAGGTTCGGGAAAACCCTCTCATGTTTTGATGGCTCTGGGATTGTCCGAAACACTGGCAAGGGGAAGTCTCCGTCTCACTTTGGGCCGGTATACAACCAGAGAGGAAATCGAACAAACGGCCGACGCAATTGCCCGGATTGTCAAAAAGCTTCGGGATTTATCACCGTTCGGGAAGGAAAGGCCATGAATCAGGATCACCTGATCAGGGAAATTAAAAAACTAAAAACCGAGAAGCAGGCTGTGTTGCTTGTCCACAATTATCAAATCGCGGAAATTCAGGAACTGGCCGATTTTTTAGGGGATTCCCTTGGTTTGTCGAGAAAGGCGACGGAGGTTGAAAATCCACTGATTGTTTTTTGCGGCGTCCGTTTCATGGCCGAAACCGCGAAAATTCTTTCACCGGAAAAGACCGTTCTGCTTCCCCGTCTGGATGCCGGCTGCCCCATGGCGGAGATGGTGGATGTTGAGGGATTGAGAGCGTTGAAAAAGAAACATCCCGATGCCATGGTGGTCACTTATGTCAATTCCACGGCCGAAGTGAAAGCGGAGTCGGATGTGTGCTGCACTTCAGCGAATGCAGTTCAGGTGGTTCAAAATGTGGAGGCCGAGGAAATCATTTTTGCGCCCGACCGGAACCTGGCTGCTTACGTTCAACGATTTACAAATAAAAGAATCGTTCCCTGGGACGGATACTGCTATGTCCACGAACGGTTTACATTGGAAGAAGTGATTCAATCCAAAGCCGCTCATCCCGATGCGCTGGTTATGGTCCATCCCGAATGTCCGCCCGAAGTCATCGATGCAGCAGACGAGGTGCAGTCCACCAGCGGGATGATTCGCGTTGCGCGGGAATCACACGTGAAAACCTTTCTCATCGGCACGGAGGAAGGTCTTCTCCATCGGTTGAAAAGGGAGAATCCGGACAAGACCTTTTACTCCGTAGGAAGTGCAAAAATGTGCAGGGGGATGAAGGTAACAAAGCTTGAAGATCTTTATCAATCGTTATCAAAATCACAGCACGTGATTGAAGTCGATGAACCGGTGATGCACCGGGCCCGTCATGCACTGGAGAGAATGTTACAGTATGTCTGAATTACGCGTGGTGATTGCCATGAGCGGCGGCGTGGATTCTTCAGTCGCTGCGGCATTGCTCATTGAAAAGGGATATGAAGTCATCGGATTGACGATGCAACTCCAGGAAAAGGGAAGCGGCTGCTGTTCTTTGAAAGATGTGACCGACGCGAGGAAAGTCGCATGGATTCTCAATATCCCCCATTATGTCGTTTCTCTGAAAGAGCCATTTGAAAAGGATGTGATCGATTATTTTATATCGGAATATAAAAGAGGACGGACACCGAATCCCTGTGCGGTCTGTAATCCGAAGATCAAATTCGGTGCGCTTTTGGAAAAGGCAAAATCGCTCGGGGCAGAATTCCTGGCCACGGGCCATTATGCCCAAATCAAATACGATTCGCGCCGCCAGAGATATATCCTATGCCGGGGAAACGAAAAGTGGAAAGACCAATCCTATTTTCTGGCCAGACTTTCGCAGGATGCACTGAGCCGGGCGCTTTTCCCGGTGGGACGCTATTCGAAAAGAAGGATTCGGAAACTGGCCCGACATTTTGGACTGCCCGTAGCCGAGAAAAAAGAGAGTCAGGAAGTCTGTTTTATCCCGGATGGAGATGTGGCCGGTTTCATCCAAAAGAAGGAAGGACCGATATTCTCTTCGGGTCCGATCAAGAATACAGAGGGTCAAGTTCTTGGCGAACACAATGGTGTGATCGGATATACCATCGGACAGAGGAAAGGATTGGGAATCGCAACAGGAGAAAGGCGCTACGTGACGAAAATTGATCCGGACAGCAATACAGTTACCATCGGTGATGACGACGCGCTCTATCACGATTGTTTCGAGGCCGTCGATCCGCACTGGATTTCGGTTTCAGGAGCGGGAAAATCTTTTCGAGCCAAAGTGAAGATACGCTACAAACACGAAGCAGCCCGAGCCGAAGTGATTCCGTTGTCCGATAAAAAATTGGAAGTAAAATTCAAGAAATCCCAAAGGGCGATTACACCGGGACAATTGGCCGTATTTTACCACCGGGATCGTGTGATTGGTTCGGCGTGGATTGACCGGGTAAATGATTGACGATTAAAATATTCCTATGCAAGAAAGCGAGGGATTGATTTATGGCGAAAAGTGTTTCCGAAATTAACGAGAAGATTAAAAAAGGCAAAGCCGTTGTGCTGACTGCAGAAGAGATGATTACGTATGTCAAGACCAACGGCACAAAGAAGGCGGCGCAGGAGGTCGATGTGGTGACCACGGGTACTTTCGGGCCGATGTGTTCGAGCGGTATGATCATCAACATCGGACACGCCAAACCTCGCATCAAACTGAGCGGCACGGCTTATCTCAACGAGGTGGCGGCCTACTGCGGCCTGGCCGCGGCGGATATTTTCCTGGGCTGCACGAGTCTTCCCGATGATGATCCAAGGAACCGGGTTCATCCGGGACGATTTTTGTACGGCGGAGGCCATGTCATTCAGGAATTTGTGGCAGGCCGCGACATTAAATTATCAGCGACCGCATACGGCACGGATTGTTATCCAAGAAAAAAGCTGGAAGGTTGGATCAATATCAAAGATGTCAATGAAGCGGTTCTCTTTAATCCGAGAAATGCCTATCAAAATTACAACGTGGCTGTCAACTCCTCGAATAAAACGATCTATACCTATTTTGGAATGCTGAAACCCAAATTCGGCAACGCCCATTTCTGCAGCGCAGGCCAGCTCTCTCCTCTATTGAACGATCCGGTTTATCGCACGATTGGTATCGGTACGCGTATTTTCCTCGGAGGCGGCATCGGTTATGTGGCATGGCCGGGAACACAGCACAATCCCACAGCGGTGAGAAAACCGAACAATGTTCCTGCCAGCGGCGCTGGGACACTGGCAGTCATTGGTGATTTGAAACAGATGGGACCGAAATGGCTGGTCGGGGTGAGTTTGCAGGGATATGGAGTCAGTCTTTCCGTGGGAATCGGTGTGCCCATTCCGATTCTGGATGAAGAGATGGCAAGATATACAGCCGTCGAGGACAAAGAGATTTATGCACCGGTGATCGATTACAGCGAAGCTTATCCGTTAATGAAACCGGAAAGTGTGGCGGAAGTTTCATACGCCGAGTTGAAAAGCGGGACAATCAGAATCAAAGGGAAAAAGGTGCCGACTGCTTCTCTTTCCAGTTATCCCAGAGCCATGGAAATTGCAGGGATCCTGAAAGAGTGGATTCAGAAAAAACGGTTTTATCTCACAGAACCGGTCAGCTCGATCCCCGGGCCGGAGTCGGGGATGAAATTCAAGCCATTGAAAATTAAAACCATTCAATAAATCGGACGAAAGGAACAAGAGATGATTTCAAAACGGATTGTTTTAAAATTCCCGCATCGTCTGGTAGAACAGCCGATTATTTACAATCTGGTTAAAAAATACAATCTCGAATTCAGTATTTTAAAAGCTTCCGTGACCCCCCGGGAAGAAGGACTTCTCGTTCTGGGATTGAAAGGAAGAGACCGGGATTTTCAGAAGGGGGTGGAGTATCTCACCAAAATGGGAGTCCATGTCCAGCCGCTGAGCCAGGATGTGATCCGTAACGAATCAAAATGCACGCATTGCGGTGTGTGCGTCACCATCTGTCCGGCGGGTGCCCTCGTACTGGACCCGGCGACACGAGAAGTTAAATTTCTCAGCGACAAGTGCATTGCATGCGAGCTCTGTGTTCCGGCCTGTCCGCCGAGAGCAATGGAGGTTCATTTTTAACTGCCGCCACGAAAAAGAAACCGGAATTGCTGTCCTGAAGGAGGTTTTGATGTTTCGCTCAATACGCATCGGTCTGATAGTTATTGCCCTTTGTTTTGTTTTCAGCCAATGTCAGAAAAACAGAGGTTCCGAGGAGAGTGCAAAAACGAATGAAACGATCCGATGGCAGAACGATTTAACCGCCGCATTTCAAAAGTCCAAACAGGAAAACAAACCACTCATGATCGAATTCACAGCGGATTGGTGTCCGTACTGCCGGATGATGGAGGATTCCGTTTTCTCTCAGCCGGAAGTGATTCGAAAAACCGGTCAATTCGTTCCGGTTCGGATCGATGTGGATAAACAACCGGAGATTGCCGATCAATATCAAGCCAATGCCCGAAAGTACGGAGGCAGCGGTATTCCCAATGTCCTCTTTATGAATTCCGACGGCGAAAAATTGATGCACGTTGTCGGCTATTTGAATGAACAGGAATTTTTAGCCAAAATGGATTCTGTTTTGATCATCCACCAGGTGAAATAAAAATTTTCAATGACAGCTTAATCAAATTCAGACATTTCTAGAAATACTACCGAAAAGAGAAACACTGACGGTTTTATCAAAATTAAAGTTATGACTTAATAAGTTTTATTTGAGAATTGAGTGATGAAACGAGTCCTCGGCATTGTAGGGAGTCCCCGAAAAAACGGCAACACGCATGTGCTTGTCTCAAAAATTCTGGAAGGAGCAAAGAAAGCCGGATTGTCCACAGAATGTGTCTTTTTACGGAATCTATCCATTAAAGAGTGTGACGGATGTCATGTCTGCTGGCAGGGGAAAGAATGCAGTAAAAAGGATGACATGAATTTGCTCTTTCCGAAATTGATCGAAAACGATGTGTTCGTTTTTGGTACGCCTGTTTACTGGTACGCTCCCACGGCTTTGATGAAAGGCTTTATCGACCGGTTTGTCTATTTTAACTGTCCTGAAAACCGTGAAAAAATCAGGGGTAAATCCGCGGTGATTGCGATTCCTTTTGAGGAAACGAATCCCGAAACTACCGCTTCGACGGAACATTTTTTTGAAAAATGTTTTCAATATCTTGAATTAAAATTTGCGGGCAAGATTATTGCACCCGGTGTTACAAAAATTGGAGACATACTCAAGCACCAAAAATATCTTGATGAAGCTTTTGAAATTGGAAAGCAATTAGCATGGTAATTTTCAGACAAAGGATGATTCAATGCGCATCGCTCTGATCAACACCAATCGAATTCAGCCGCCGATTGCGCCAATCGGACTGGAATATGTTGCCGAAGCATTGCATCACGAAGATCATGAAGTGGATATTCTGGATCTTTGCTGGGAAGAGAGTGTGGACAATGCCATCACCCGTTTTTTTGATCAGAAAAGTTACGACATGGTCGGACTTACTTTGCGGAATACGGATGACTGCGCTTATGCCAGCCGGCAATCATTTATTAACGATTTTACTGAAATTGTTCGGAAGGTTAAAAAGGCAACGGACGCTTTTATGGTTGTCGGAGGCGTCGGTTTTTCAGCAATGCCCGAGACGATTCTCGAGTACTGCGGTGTGGATGTCGGAATCTGGGGAGAGGGAGAATATGTCTTTCCCCAGCTGGCAGATCGAATCGGGAAGAAACTGCCGTGGGAAAATCTTCACAATTTAATTTACCGCAAAGAAGGCCAAATTTACCGTACGTCAACTTTTTTTATGTCACTGGATACACTGCCTCCCATGGAGCGTCATTGGCTCGATAATCAGAGGTATTTCAACACAGGCGGGCAGGCGGGCATCGAAACCAAGCGGGGATGCTCCCGGAACTGTATTTACTGCGTCGATCCGATTGCAAAGGGCAAAATGACACGGGTACGTTCTCCGAAAGAAATTGTGGACGAGATCCATCATTTGTTCAGGCAGGGAATCAATTACTTCCATACCTGTGACAGCGAATTTAACATCCCGGAATGGCATGCGGTCGAAGTCTGCAAAGCGATTATTGACAGTCATCTCAGGGACCGTGTCCGCTGGTACGCCTACTGCGCTCCGGTACCCTTTTCGCGTGAGCTTGCCGATTTAATGCAGAAAGCGGGTTGTGTCGGCATCAATTTTGGCGTGGATCATGGTGATCCGGTTATGTTAAAGAGTTTGCGGCGCAGCTACGGTCCGGATGATATTGTCTGGGCTGCGTCCTATTGCAAGGAAGCCGGTATTGTCACGATGTTCGATCTTCTCATTGGAGCCCCGGGCGAAACCAAGGACAGCGTCACGCGGACCATCGAATTGATGATGCGGGCCAATGTGGACCAGGTCGGAATCGCACTGGGTGTTCGTGTTTATCCCGGAACGGAACTTGAGAAAAAATTAAAAAAGGAAACGGTTGTTTCCGGCCTGACAGGGAGTTTCAATCCGATAGAGCCGGTTTTCTTTTTAGAACCCAAAGTGGCTCCTTTTATTTCCGATTATATCGACCGTCTGGTTGGCAATGACCAGCGTTTCCTCTTTTTCAACCCGGATGATCCTGTTAAAAATTACAATTACAATGCGAATGAACTTTTAATGACGGCCATTCGGGAGGGCTACCGGGGTGCCTATTGGGACATTCTGAGGAAATATAAAAATGGATAACTGCGTCACTATTAGAGTTGAATCATCGGATTAATTATAGGAGTTAGATAATGAAAAAAGTTTGGATCGAAGAGGGCTGCACGTTATGCGGAGTTTGTTCAGCCACCTGTCCGGAAGTGTTTGAAATGGGGGACGATTCGGCTCAGGTCATTCAGGGAGCCGATCTGGACGCGAACGAAGAGTGTATCCGCGAAGCGGCAGAGGGTTGTCCTGTGGAAGTAATTAAATACAAGGAATAAAAGATATTGAAATAAATAAAAAAGCCGCTGAAAGATCAACGGCTTTTTTAATTTCACAATGATAGTTTAGTTACGATGATCAAATATCATTTCCATAAATTTGTCATTATCTCCAAAATCTTCAAAAAGAAAATCCGGTTTTTCGGATGCGAGCTGATCCATCGTGTGAATCCCCGTAGCCACGGCAACTGTTTTTACGCCGCTCGGCCGGGCGCCCTGAATATCGAGCGGTGTGTCCCCGATCACAAAGACGTTCTCTTTTAAAATGGATCGACCCTTGCGCTTTTCCGCGCGTTCCACAGCGATCGGAACCAGCTCGTTGCGGAGAGGGGAATCATCGGCGAACGCACCGATTTCAAAGAATCCGTCAATTCCGAAATGTTTGAGTTTAATCAATCCGCTCTGGCGCCAGTTGCCCGTAAGCAATCCGAGCACGGTGTCTTCTCTTTGATGGAGTGTTTTCAGTAACGGTTCGATACCGTTACAGATCCTTTTCTCCGGTTTCTCGATTTTGATCTCTTCTTCGAGCAGATTGAAATAGAAATTACGGAACCGCTCTCTTTTTTCCTCACTGTCCACAAGATGGTACTGAAGAACGACTTCATCCACGATGCTCGGATCGGTTCTTCCCATCATCTGGATGTCCCGCAAGCCGCTCTTCACACAATAAACCACTTCGAGAGCCTGTTCCATGGCGTTTTTTCCCGCACCGGCGGAGCGGATCAATGTACCGTCTATATCAAAAAGCAAAAGATAAAAATTGTCATCCATACTATTCGAGAAAGAATTATTTATAGTTCTTCGCCATTTCAGAAAGAGAAATATTTTCTACTTGCCCGGCGAGACCCGCGGAACCAAACTTGTGTACCAGCATTTCGACATGGGCAGCAACACGTTCCTGAACCAACACCATGACTTCTTCCAGAACCGTGCCGGCCGGATTATTACGCAAATGTGCTATATCAATAACCTTCAGATAATCGCGGGGGTCGATGGCTTCCGGTTTTTCATCCAGCGCTTTTTTAATCGGCGCTAAAATATCCGAAGAAGTTTTTTCGATACCCGGATTGTCATTAAAATATTTTCTGAAGGTTGCCGTGATGCCGAGCCGCAGGTCCGTATCGATGTTAATCTTACGAATGCCCGCTTTGACTGCTTCCTGGAGCGTGTGCATGGGAATCCCGGCTGCGCCCTGTACGTTGCCGCCCTGGGCGTTGATTTCCGCGACGATTTCCTGAGGGACTGTGGACGATCCGTGGCTGACCAGAAAATGATCCAGATTCTGTTTGTACGCGGTCATGCCTTTGTAGCTTTTTTCCACTACCCAGACGGCTAACTTTTCCAGCCCGCCTTTTGCTCCTTTGTTCGGTCCGTGGGAGGTGCCGTATGCGACAGCCAGAGCGTCCGCCTGCGTTTCATTGAAGAAATAGGGAACCAGAAACGGATCCGCGTAGGTTGTGGATTCATGAATCACATCTTCTTCCACACCGGCTAATTTTCCGTATTCCCCTTCGACGCTGACGCCTTTCGGGTGTGCGTAGCCGACGATCTTTTTTGTCAATGCGATATTTTCGGGCAGGTCCAGTGTCGAGGCATCGATCATGACCGAACTGAATCCTTCATCCACGCAGATAGGCGCCTGCTCTTCATTGCCGTGATCCAGATGCAGGGATACGGGCAAGGTATGGTTGGCGTCTTTCATGGCCTGCAGTATCATGGCCTGAATCTTGTCCGGTCCGCCCTGGAACTTATTCGCGCCCCGGCTGGCCTGAATGATTCCGGGGCTGTCGGCACGGCGAAGGCCTTCCAGTATGCCGGCTGCCTGCGTATAAAAATTGACATTGAACGCGCCAATGGCCGCGTGTTTGCCTGCGAGAGAGGATTTTTCCGCAGCGCGCATCAACGGAACCATTGAGAACAACTGTAATGATTGATTCGACATCTTTATTCCTCCAAATTTTCGTTTT
>CAZTZL010000047.1:20118-22227 GCA_964617625.1 uncultured bacterium | reverse complement strand
AATTGAAAAAGGGTTGCTTATTTATTGGATTTTTCATAATTTTACATCAATCAAGATGAGCGGCGGTTATCCCGTTTTCTGTGAGATGTTTTATGTCTGATTTCAAGCAAGAAATTGAAAAACTGAGAGAGGAAATTCGTCAGCACAATTACCGGTATTATGTGCTGAACGATCCGTCGATTTCCGATTACGAATACGATCAGCTTCTGAAAAAACTGATCCAGCTGGAAATAGTCCATCCGGAACTGGTCACGCCGGATTCTCCGACGCAGCGGGTCGGAGGAGAGCCGACTAAGGCATTTCAAACCGTGACGCACGATGTGCCGATGCTGAGTCTGGGGAACACGTACAGCCAGGAGGAGTTGTCCGATTTCGAGAAACGGCTGAACAATTTCCTGCCGGAAGCGTCCTTTGAATTCGTCACGGAATTGAAATTTGACGGCATCGCCGTAAGTTTGTTGTACAGAGACGGCCAGCTGGTCCGCGGAGCCACGCGGGGAGACGGAGAGAAGGGAGACGACATCACCTCAAATCTGAAGACGATCCGTTCGATTCCACTTCGGCTTTTTAAAAAGAAAGATCTGCCCGTGAATATCGAAGTTCGGGGGGAAGTATACATGCCAAAATCCGGATTCGAAAAAATGAACCGGGAACAGGTAGAGAAGGAAGAGAAGACGTTTGCCAATCCGCGAAATGCCACGGCCGGCACTCTCAAACTCCAGGATCCGAAAAGTGTGGCGAAGCGGCCTCTACTATTTTCGGCCTACCATCTGCGCGTGCTTGAAACATCCACAAAGAAAGGGAAGTCCATCGGAACCCATCTGGACAATCTCCATCTCCTGCGCGAGTTAGGTTTTCCGGTGAGCCGTCATACGGCGCTGTGCAGATCGATGTGGGAGGTAACCGATTTCTGCAACGAATGGGAGGAAAAACGGGAAACGCTTCCTTTTGAAATCGACGGCGTGGTGATCAAAGTCAATTCCCTTTCCCAGCAGGAACAGCTGGGGACAACGGCGAAAACTCCGCGGTGGGCCATTGCCTATAAATTCAAGGCCAAGCAGGCCACAACACTTTTGAAAGAGATTCACCTTCAGGTGGGTAGAACCGGAACCGTGACCCCGGTGGCAGTGCTCGATCCCGTTTTTCTGGCGGGCTCCACGATCAGCCGCGCGACGCTGCATAATGAAGATGAAATACGGAGAAAAGACATTCGTGAAGGCGACACTGTCCTTATTGAAAAGGGCGGGGACGTGATTCCGAAAGTGGTGCAGGTGATTCTGGAAAAGCGGCCGGGAAAATCACGTCCCTATAAAATGCCGAAAGTCTGCCCGGTGTGCCACAACCATTTGATCCGTGTTGAAGGAGAAGCGGCGGTTCGGTGCGAGAACATTGCCTGTCCGGCGCAGGTTCATCGGCGCATCGAACATTTTGCCAGCCGCGGCGCCATGGATATCGACGGACTGGGAGAGGCGCTCGTGCTTCAGCTTGTCGAACAGCATCTTGTTACCGATTACGGCGATCTCTATTTTCTGAAGAAAACTGATCTGATCGATCTCGAACGGATGGGCGAGAAGAGCGCGCAGAATCTTTTGGACGCCATCGACGCGAGCAAACAGCGGTCTTTAGACCGGATCATTTTCGCTCTGGGGATCCGTTTTGTCGGAGCCAATGTGGCCACGATCCTGGCCGATCATTTCGGATCGCTCGATTCCCTGATGAAAGCGGAATTTGAAACGCTCGACTCCGTCGAAGGAATCGGAGCGACCATTGCGGACAGCATCATTCAATTTTTCAAGCAGAAGAACAATCTGAAAGTGATTGAAAAATTAAAACGTGCCGGCGTCCGGATGCAGGAAGAAAGGGTCAAACGGGAAGGGGGTATTTTTTCGGACAAGACATTTGTTCTGACCGGTGCGTTGAGCCGGTTCACGCGTCAGGGAGCGACGGAACTCATCGAATCGGAAGGCGGAAAAGTGGTTGCGTCAGTCAGCGCGAAAACCGATTATGTTTTAGTGGGGGACAATCCGGGATCGAAATACCGGAAAGCCCTGGATCTCCATGTCGAGATCATCGATCAGGACACGTTTGTGTCCATGCTGGAAAAAGCCA
>CAZTZL010000047.1:6989-20018 GCA_964617625.1 uncultured bacterium | reverse complement strand
ACCGAAGACTACAAACTAAAAACTTGGAGACCGAAGATTGTATGCTTTGTCCTGGAAGGTTTTTATCTATCATTATTGTTAGTAAATTTGTCAGCATAGATCATATTATCATGTATACTTTAGGAATATAAAATCTTGTGCCGTTTACTTTTGGTTCAGTCAAAAAAATCATTTGAGATCGGTCCTTATCTGAAAAAATTTGCGGCGATTTCCAAAAACAGCCGGGAATATCAGGGACATGGCTGGGGGTGTTCTTATCTTCAAAAGGGTGAATGGATGCACTACAAAAATATCCAACCCGTCTGGGAAGACGAACTCAACTCCTTCCCGGAGACGACACTTTTGCTGGCACATGCCCGGAGCGCGTTTCAAGACGAAGGGATTGTGATCGAGAATAACATGCCGTTTTACGACGACCGCTATGTGTTTATCTTTAACGGCGAACTGCACGGCGTCCGGATTCAAACCGAAGGGCGGATCGGTGCGGAGAAAATATTCAACACGATCCGGAGGTTTGACCGGGGCGATATGTTGTCCGCTTTAACAAGAGGCATCATGGTCATCAACAAGCGGACGCGTTATATCAGAGCGATGAATCTCATTCTATCTGATAAGAAAATGATATATTTGGCAACGCAATTTAATGAGGATCCGGACTATTTTACAATGTATATCAAACAATCGGAAGGGTCACTGGCCGTTTGTTCGGAACCCTATCCGAATGAGACACGCTGGAAGAAAATTCCGAATCATACGATTGAGGGTTTTGAAATATGATGATTGTTAAAATCGGGGGTGGAGATTCGATTCACATTCAGGGTATCGTGAGCGACCTGACCGAAGTCAAAGAAAAATTGATCATTGTGCATGGCGCGAATGCAACCCGGGACAAACTAGCCAAAGATCTGGGCTGGGAGAAAAAAGTGCTTACTTCGGTTTCGGGATACAGCAGCGTCTATTCGGATGAACGGACCATTGATCTCCAGATGATGGCCTATGCCGGACTGCGGAACAAACGGATTGTCGAACTCTGCCAGCAACGCGGTATTCAGGCGGTGGGTCTTTCCGGTCTCGACGGGCAGGCGATCCGGGGAATTCGCAACAAAGGCATCCGAATCAGGGAAGAAGGCAAACTGAAAATCGTCCGGGATTTTTCCGGGAAACCCGCATCGATCAACAAATCCTTTCTCGATCTGCTGCTCGAAAACGGGTATACACCGGTCCTCAGTATTCCGATTTTGGATGAAAATCAATTTGCGATCAATTCGGAAAATGATGATATTATCAATGTTTTGCAGGAGGCCTATCGGGCCGAACGCATTTTACAGCTGATCGAAGCGCCGGGATTTTTGGAAGATAAAAATGATCCGGATTCCATTGTTTCCAAAATATCAAAAGAGGAATTAGCTGTCCGCGAATCTCAGGTGGAAGGGCGGATGAAACGAAAAATTCTCGCTCTTCGTAAACTTTTTGAAAGCGGTGCCGGTGCGGTGATCATTGCTGACGGGCGGACCGAACATCCGGTCTTGGACGCACTCAACGGGAAAGGAACGCTGATTCAATGACAGATTATCGATTGCTGGAAAATCAATATGGATTCAATGTCTATACGAAACGCGATGTGGTGATCGTTCGCGGGAAGAATGCGACAGTCTGGGACGACCAGGGCCGGGAGTACATCGACTGCGTGGGCGGACACGGCTCGGCCAATCTGGGCCACTGCAATGAGAAGATCGTTCAGGCCCTGACCGAACAGGCCCATAAGCTGATCACCTGCCCCAATATTCTTTACAATGATGTGCGCGGACGTTTTCTGGAAAAACTGATCGGGATCATGCCGCCGCCTCTGGCGCGGGCATTCCTCACCAATTCGGGCGCCGAGAGTGTGGAAGGGGCCATCAAGTTTGCCAGATTTACAACGAAGAAAACGGATTTTATCTGCGCGATGCGGGGATTTCACGGACGGACCATGGGTGCTCTGAGCGCTACTTTTAAACCGGAATACCGCGAAGACTTTAAACCGCTCGTTCCCGGATTTCATCATGTCCCGTTCAATAATTTCGAGAAACTCGAAGCCGAAATTACTAATCAAACTGCGGCTGTGCTTTTAGAAATAATTCAGGGAGAGGGCGGCATTCACATCGGCGATCCGGACTATTTTAAAAATGTAGAGTCGTTGTGCCGGAAACGGAACATTCTATTTATCCTGGATGAAGTCCAGACCGGATTCTGCCGGACCGGCAAAATGTTTGCTTTTCAGCATTTCGATCTCAAACCCGATATTCTCTGTCTGGCCAAGTCCATTGCCGGAGGCGTGCCGATGGGGGCGGTGGTTTGCTCCGAGAAAATTGAAGTGCCGATGGGCAAACACGGCACGACTTTCGGCGGCAATCCTCTTACCTGTGCGGCAGGCATTGCTGCCATTGATTTCATGATCGAGAATGAACTCGATAAACAAGTCCGGGAAAAGGGAGACTATCTCGCCCAAAAATTGAAAGATTTGAATCCCGAAAAAGTACGGGAAATCCGGCAGCTGGGCCTTATGGTCGGAATCGAATTGAAAGAGAAAGCCATGCCCTACATTCTCGCTCTGATCGAACAAGGGGTGCTGACGCTGCCTTCGGGAACGACCGTGATCCGCCTTCTGCCGCCTCTGACTATCGGGTATGAGGAACTCGATATTGTGGCTGAGAAGTTGAGGGAAGTGCTGGGGTAGACACAAAAATGAATTTTTGTATTTTCAAAACAAGTTTTGGGATTCCAGAAAAGAGATGAAAGATCGTCCGATAATTTTTGTACTCCAAAAACAAGTTTTTAGAATCCATAGGAGGAGTTTGGAGTTAGAAATTGTTGTTTGTCGTATATTGATCTGGAAGTGAAAAACTTTGTTTTTCGAAATGGATGGAACGTATAAAGTATATCCGCACAATCCTCCTCATTTGTATATGGATCAGTATTACTATATGATCACTGCGGTTAATTATAAAAAGAGGCTTTTGATACGGCATGATTCTGCCAAGAAAATATTACTGGAGACGATTCGGGAATTTTGTCAAAAATATCATTGGCAACTTATCGACTGGGCGATTCTGGATAATCATTATCATTTGATTCTGAAAAGCCATTTGGGTAAGGATTTGTCCAGGGTCATGGGAGGAATTCACCGGAAGAGTGCTTATCTCATCAAAAAAGCAACAGAGATTGTTTGTCCACGGTTTTGGTGGAATTATTGGGATACCTGTCCGAAAAACGAGAAACAGCTTTATGCAATGCGCAACTATGTGGTCTACAATCCGGTGAAACACGGAATTGTTGAAAATATATTGGATTATCCCTGGTCGAGTTTTCCGGAACAATATCAACATTTAGGGAAAGAGTTTTTTGAAAAACGATTCCGTGAATATCCGTTTTCGGGATATGAATTTAGAGATGATTTTTAGGCTGTAATTTTAATGAGCGTATAAAAACAAGTTTTTATACTCCCGGGATGCAAAAATAAATTTTTGTATTCCAAAGACAAGTTTACAAGAATAGATTTACAAAAAAGAAATTTTGTGCTCCAAAAACAAGTTTTTGGATTTCAGGAAAAATATGAAGGATCATCCAATAAAAAGAAGGAAAACCCGGCAGATCCAGGTGGGAAATGTGCTGATCGGCGGGGATGCCCCAATTTCGGTGCAGTCGATGACCTGCACAAAAACGGAGGATGTCCGCGCTACGGTCAATCAGATCCGCAAACTCGAAGGGGCGGGTTGCGAGATCGTCCGCGTGGCCGTTCCGGATATGAAAGCCGCAGAAGCAATCTCCGAAATCAAAAAGGCAATTCGCATCCCGCTGGTGGCGGACATTCATTTTGACTACCGGCTGGCACTGAAGGCCATCGAAACGGGAGCAGACAAGATACGGATCAATCCGGGGAATATCGGATCGCCGGACCGGGTCAGGCAAATCCTGAAATCCGCCAAGGAGCGCCAGATTCCCGTCCGAATCGGCGTCAATGCCGGATCTCTCGAGAAACCATTGATCGAAAAGTATCGCGGTGTCACACCTAAGGCATTGCTGAAAAGTGCGCTGAAGCAGATCGAAATTTGTGAAAAAGCCGGGTTTGCCGATCTGGTGATTTCCATCAAAGCCTCCGATGTGGCTTTGATGATCCAGGTCAACCGTCTGCTGTCCGGGAAAACCGATTATCCGATTCATTTGGGCGTCACCGAAGCCGGAACGATTCGGACGGGTGTGCTTCGTTCTGCCGTGGGGATCGGGACGCTGTTAGCCGAAGGAGTCGGGGACACGATTCGTGTTTCCCTGACCGGGGATCCGGTCGAAGAGGTAAAGGCTGGTTTTGAAATTCTCAAATCCCTTCATCTGAGGGAACACGGATTGACGATTATCTCCTGCCCGACATGCGGACGTACACAAACGAATGTGATTTCCATCGTTGAGAAAGCCGAAAAAGCGCTTGCAGGAATCGATAAACCTTTAACGCTGGCCATTATGGGCTGCGCGGTCAACGGACCGGGCGAGGCCAAAGAAGCGGATATCGGCGTGGCCTGCGGGAAAGAATCGGCTCTTTTATTCAAAAAGGGAAAGGTCGTACGAAAGATCAGGGAAGAGGAGATCGTTGAAATCCTGGTGAAGGAGGTGAAGCAATGGAAAGAATGAAGATATATCAAGACAGTAATCGATCCGCTATTTTAATAGGCATGATCTGCCTTGTCCTTGTTTTATTTCCGTTTGCATTAAAAAGTCAGGGAAAATCAGCACAAACAACAGAGGGATCAAAAATGCTTGAGCATGTGCACTGGCTGGGGCAGTCCGGGATCAAGATCACGGGTGATAAAATCATCTATATCGATCCGCTCGATATTCCGGAAGGTGAGACCGCCGATCTGATTTTTATTACACACGAACATCATGATCATCTTTCAGAAAAAGATCTGAAAAAAATTCAGGGCGATCAAACTGCCATTGTTATCCCGGAATCCTGCAAGAATCAGGTCAAGGGGAATGTCAAGGGCGTTAATCCGGGTGACACATTGGTACTGGATGGAATTAAAATTCAGGTGGTCCCGGCTTACAATATCGGGAAGCCGTATCATCCCAAAGAAAAAAATTATGTCGGATATATTATAACCGCAGGGAATGTTACCTATTATCATGCCGGCGATACGGACCGGATTCCGGAAATGAAATCGATTCGGGCCGATGTAGCGTTTCTGCCTGTCGGGGGAAAATTCACAATGAATCCGGAAGAAGCTGCCGAAGCGGTCCGGGACATTCATCCGAAAGTGGCCGTTCCCATCCACTGGGGAAGCCTCATCGGATCAAAAGAGGATGCGGAGCGCTTTCGATCGCTCTGCGACTGTGAAGTACAGATTTTGACAGTAGAAAAATAGATTTCGTCGAAAACAGTTTGTGGATTGGCTCTGTCACCGAATGTTCGTTTGGGTCAGCAAGGAGTTCGGCTATTGAAATTTCGAAATGGAACGGTTATTTTCATTTTCACTTTTTTTGTCAGTGTTGCTGCGGGACAGGATTACCTCTGGCCGACAGATGCGAGTCACCTCATTACTTCCACGTTCGGTGAATACCGCCCCGGTCACATCCATGCGGGATTGGATATAAAGACCTGGGGCCAGGAAGGATTTCCAGTTTCGGCCATTGATGATGGGTTTCTCATTCAGGTCAAAGTCTCTCCCTACGGATACGGCAGGGTGGTTTATCATCAGCTGAATAATGGAATGGTGGTCTTGTATGCCCATCTGTCCCGATTTAACGACCACCTAGAACAGATCGTCAAAGCAGAGCAAAAACGGTTCGGCCGGTTTGCCATTCAAAAACAATTCCCGCCGGGGGACCTGATTGTCAAAAAAGGTGATTTGATCGGATATACGGGCAGCAGCGGCACGGAGGCCGCCCATCTTCATTTCGAGATCAGAAATCAGGAGAACCATCCGCTGAATCCGTTTCATCTTGGGTATCAAATCCAGGATACAATTCCCCCTCAATGTCAATTGTTGGCGGCCACTCCCCTTCGGTACGGATCGCACGTAAAAGGGGACTTCCTTCCGCATATCTATTCTCTTAAATCCCTCGGTAAATCGGAGTTTGTATTAGAAGAAGAAATCACGGCCTGGGGGAATATCGGTCTGGCGCTTTCGGCCTATGATCAGGCCGATGGTGCATCGAACCAGTTTCAGATCTACCGGATTCAATTTTTTGTCGATGAGAAACCGGTATTTTCTGCGCAGTACGACTGTTTCCCGCTGTCTCTCACCCAGCAGGTTGAGCTAGATCGGGATTATCGGCTCCATCGTTGGGATGCCGGGCTTTTTCAGAAGTTATACATCGACTGCGGGAACAAGCTGCCTTTTTACACACCGCAAAAAGAAGGGGCGGGGATATTATCCTGCTGGGGAAGTAATGGCCAGATTAACCATGCTCAAAAACGACAATCCGGTCAGTCAATGGATACCGCTGTTCCCGTCGAACTGGAATCGGGTGAACATACGCTTCGTATTGTTGTGGAAGATTATGCGGGAAACCAGTCGATTGTCCGCGGCAAACTCAGGATGATTTCTGTTTCCGGATTAAAATCCGATATTCATTTCCCGGAACCCGGTCCTGTCAGCCATATTTCTGAAGGAACGGTAACTTCAAAAGTGCTGATCGAAAAGCGTTTTCTTCAGGATTATCTTCGTCTGCGCATTCTTTCGGAAGATCCCCTTATCGCCGCGCCGGATCTTCTGATAAAAATGAATGGAAGGATTCAGCACCTTGTTTCACTCATTCCGATTAGTTCCGGTGAATTTATCGGATCGATTCCTCTTGACAAGAATCAAAACGGAGAAATGATCACCGAATTTCAGTATAGGACCCAACCGGGACAGGTGCAGTCCACAGAGGATACCATCCAGGTTTTTTCCATTGTTCCTGAAAAGCATGGCGAAATGATTTCCTCGGACGGAATCTGTAAAATCACATTCCCGGAGGGATCGGTTTATCAACCGTTCTGGGGGACGATTCAAACCTCTCCGGTACCGGAGTCAATGAGTTCCATCCGGAAAATCTATCGTATCGTTCCTGATGATGTCCCTCTTCAAAATAGGGTGAGTATTCGTTTGACGATTTCTTCGGATCTGCCGTTTTGCGACAGGATGGCCATTTATGGTTTTGGTGAGAAGGGTGTCAATGTGTTTTTGGGAGGGAAGTGGGAACAATCCGAAACCCTGTCCACCGAAACCAATATGCTCACACCGGTCGTCGTTCAGATCGATACGGTACCACCCATTATTCATCAAATCATACCGGTGCCAAGAAGTCATATTCAATCAGCCACTCCCAAAATAACAGTTCAATTTGAAGATCAATTGTCTGGAATTTCCGGAGAGGACAATTATGTGGTCCGTCTTGACGGGAAACGGCTCATTGTGGAGTACCAGCCGGAAAAAAAGAACGCATTTTATCAGGTGGAAAAACCTCTCAGGCAGGGGAAGCATGTTATCGATGTGTTAATCCGTGACCGGTCCGGGAATGTGGCAGAAGGACAGAGTGTTTTCCATGTCCATGTTTTAAAATAAACGAACGATGATTCCCATTAAAGACGACAATCCATCCTATTCGTTTCCTGTGATGACCATTTTTTTAATCGTGGTCAATGTGGCTATCCAGGTTTATCAGTGGACGCTGGGTTCCGGTACAGAAGCGTTTGTTTTCCGTCTTGGTGCCATTCCCTGGGAAATTACGCATTTTCAGGAACTCCCCGGCATTCCCTGGACCCATCAATCCGGATTTCCCAGCGTGATTACACTTGTGACTTCCATTTTTATTCACGGCGGATTTTTTCATCTCTTCGGCAACATGCTCTATCTCTGGATTTTTGGAGACAATATCGAATCCCTGATGGGACCTGTGCGATTTTTTTTCTTTTTTATTCTATGCGGCATTGTTGCCAGTTTTACGAATATCATTATCGATCCCAATTCCAAAATTCCCATGATCGGAGCCAGCGGGGCCATCTCCGGTGTTTTGGGAGCTTATTTTGTCCGTTTTTCCCGGGCCAAAGTACACGTGCTGATTTTTTTCTTTTTCTTTATCCGTGTTGTTCGCGTCTCGGCACTGTTTGCACTGGGATTCTGGTTTGTCATGCAGATATTGAGCGGGCTTGGAACGCTCGGAATCAAAGGTGGCGGTGTGGCCTGGTTTGCCCATATCGGCGGATTTGTCGTGGGAATGTTTTTGATTCCGTTTTTCGAGAAGAAAGATAGAATCCGCATCTTCCGGCGTTCTGGCCGGTAAGGGTAAAGTACATTCAACCGTTTGTTGTCTGATCTTTGTTTGAATTTATATCGTTGAGGAGATAAAAAACATGTCTCAACCGTCAAGGGAAAAAACACTGGACCGATCGGCCATTCTTTTAATTCACTGTCCGGACCGGAAAGGCATTGTTGTCAAGGTCTCGGAATTCATCTATGAAAACAAGGGAAATGTCATCTATCTTGATCAACATGTGGACAATGAAAAAGGTGTCTTTTTCATGCGGATCGAATGGGACCTGAAGGAATTTCAAATTCCGGAAGAAAAGATCGGAGAATATTTTCAGACACTGGTCGCCAACCGGTTTGAAATGAAATGGAAATTGTTTTTTTCGGATGATGTCCCGCGTATGGCCGTTTTTATTTCCAAGATGCCGCACTGTCTGTATGATATACTTTCAAGATGGCAGTCGGGAGAGTGGAAAGTGGCATTTCCGCTGGTCATCAGCAACCATACCGATCTTCAGGAACTTGTGAAAAATTTCGGGATCGATTTTCATGTTTTTCCCGTAGCACAAAATAACAAGGCCGATCAGGAGAAAGAGGAACTCGCACTGCTTAAAAAATACAAAATCGATTTTATCGTTCTCGCGCGGTACATGCAGATTCTTTCCGGGGATTTTGTGTCGTGTTATCCGGACCGGATCATCAATATTCATCATTCGTTTCTTCCCGCTTTTCCGGGGGCCAAACCGTATCACTCCGCTTTCGAGCGCGGCGTCAAGGTGATCGGCGCGACCAGCCATTTTGTGACCGCCGATCTGGACGGAGGGCCGATCATCGAACAGGATGTCGTGCGAGTGAGCCACGTGGATTCGGTCAAGGATCTGATCCGGAAGGGAAGGGATCTGGAAAAACTGGTCCTTTCGCGGGCGATCTGGAATTATCTCCAGAGGAAAGTGCTTGCCTATGACAACCGGACAGTGATATTCACCTGAGGAATAGTGTCTATGTCCATAATAAAAATATAACCCGTTGTGCATAATAGAAATTTCATACACTATGATGCTTAGTTAATATTATAATAACTGTCATTTCGACCGAAGGGAGAAATCTAATAGCAACTATTAAAAGATTTCTCACCGCGATGAAGATGGCGGTTCGAAATGACATATTTATAGATATTTAGAAATATTTTAATTGTTGTTCTCAGTCTTAATTATGCACAACGAGTAAAATATACATTATTGATACGGGAGACCGGAATGGACAAGATCGAAGAAATTATAAATAAAAGAAAGACCGCCCATCAGAAACTGCTGTCTCTTCATTCGAAAGTGTATGAAAGATTCCTGGAGATGGAAAGGGCCGCTTTCTCGGATGGGGAGCTGTCCAAAAAAGTCAAAGAGCTCATTGCCGTGGGGATTTCCGTGGTGATTGACTGTGACTCCTGCATGCAGTGGCACATCGAACAGGCGGCCAAGTCCGGAGCTTCACAGCAAGAGGTCCTGGAAGCGGTCGAAGTCGGGATCGAAATGGGGGGCGGCCCGGCTACGGTTTCGGCCAGGTTTGCGCTGGAAGTGATGGACCGGGTTTTTAAATAAGAGATTGAATTTTGAAAAACAGCATTTTTAATGTTCAATTCTCAAGTAACAGAACGATTAAAGGAATTTTATGGCTCTCATTATTTTGACGATATTTATAGTCATTTCCGCTTGTCTCACCATTCGTGCCAGGACCAGTCATTCCACAATCCAGCTGCTTATTTTTAAACCCTTAACGATGGGACTGATCCTGTGTCTGTTTGTCATCTTAGGACATTCCCATTTGAATTTCTATTTCTTTTCAGTCCTCTGTGGCCTGCTTTTTTCATTGATGGGCGATGTGTTTTTGATCTTTCCAGAAAAGCATTTTTTAAAAGGATTAATCGGTTTTCTGACAGCTCATCTTTTTTATATCACGGCCTTTTCGTCGGGAAAACCTGTAATAGTCACTTTGCGGATTCCCATACTTCTCTTTATTTACGGATCGATCATTTTTTTGATTCTCCGTCCAAATCTAAAGAAAATGGCGCTTCCTGTGGGATTTTATATCGTGGTCATTCTTATCATGACGTGGCAAGCCTGGGAAAGGTGGGTGTGGTTTCAGAACCGGGCGGCCCTTTTTGCGGCGGCCGGATCCGTCCTTTTTTTGATTTCGGATTCAATGCTTGCAATCAACCGGTTCAAGCGCTCTTTCAAGATTGCCGAAGCGCTGATTTTGAGCACCTATTTCACAGCGCAGTGGCTGATCGCTTTGTCCGTACAATCCAATTGAGAAGATTTGAAATGACAAAAAGAAAATATCAATGGAACGCTTCCGAGTATGAGAAACACTCCTCAGCCCAGCTGGAATGGGCACGGGAGCTCATTCAAAAACTCGATCTGAAAGGTCACGAGTCTGTTCTCGATATCGGGTGCGGCGACGGAAAGGTCACTGCCGAAATCGGACGGTGTCTGTCCAAAGGGACTGTCATCGGGATCGATAGTTCGAATGAGATGATCGACCTGGCTTCCCGAAAATTTCCCGAAACCGAGTTTCCCAAGCTATCATTCAGGAAAATGGACGCCAGAGAGATTTTGTATGAAAATCAGTTTGACGTGGTTTTTTCCAATGCGGCACTCCACTGGGTGCGCGATCATCAATCTGTGCTTCAAGGTGTCTCAAATAGTCTGAAAAATTCCGGCCGGCTGCTTTTTCAGATGGGTGGAAAAGGAAATGCGGAAGGAATCATTGAAATCATCCATCGGCTAATTAAAATGGATCAATGGAAATCCTGTTTTCAGGATTTTGAATTTCCGTACGGATTTTACGGGCCGGACGAGTATCGGGATTGGCTCGATCAAGCCGGACTGAAAGCGAAACGGCTTGAATTGATTCCCAAAGACATGAAACAGAAAGGGAGGGAAGGACTGGCCGGTTGGATCCGGACGACCTGGCTGCCGTATACGGAAAGGGTGCCGGAGGATCTGAGAGAAGTGCTGATCGAAGAAGTGGTCAATTGTTATCTGGAAGATCATTCCCTGGATGAAGAAGGATGCGTTCATGTGAAAATGGTGCGCCTCGAAGTAGAGGCAGAAAAGTTATCATCGTAAGAGATGGGGCCAATGGAATATCATTTTTTCCAAATTCTTCTCGTTGTATGGATTGTGATAGCCGTTTTTGTTTTTGTGCTTCTTTTTTTTATCCCGGCACCTTACGGCAAGACGGTTCGAAAGGGATGGGGGCCGACTGTGCCAAGCCGGCTGGGCTGGATGGTCATGGAAGCGCCTGCTTCTCTGGGTCTGTTGATTTGGTTTATTCTGGGTGATTATTCACTTCGACCGGTTTCCATCATTTTCTTTATCGTCTGGCACGTCCATTACGTGCACCGTGCTTTTATCTATCCTTTTCTCATCCGGGACAAGGATAAACCCATGCCTCTGCTGGTTGTGGGCATGGCCATTCTTTTTAATCTTGTTAATACCTATTTAAACGGCCGTTTTCTATTTCAATTTTCGAGCGGCTATTCCATTTCCTGGGTTGGGGATGTTCGTTTTATCATTGGGATTGTTTTATTTTTTACCGGATTTGTGATTAATCAGCAAGCCGATTCCGGATTGAGAAAACTTCGCGATTCTTCCCGAAGTGGATACCAAATCCCAAGAGGCGGAATGTACCGGTGGATTTCCTGTCCGAACTATTTTGGCGAGATACTGGAATGGATCGGCTGGGCGCTGGCAACCTGGTCTGTTTCGGGTTTGTCTTTTGCCCTCTGGACCATTGCGAATCTGGCTCCGAGAGCGAGATCCTATCACCGGTGGTATCTCAATCGTTTTCCGGAATATCCCAAAGAACGAAGAATTCTTATTCCAAAAATCTGGTGATCAATTATGGAGGTTGAAATGATGAAATCTATTATGTTTGTTTCCATTTTTTTAATCGTTTGTCTCGGTGAAAGTTATGCTTCCGAATCCGGGCAGAGGCATCCCTTTTCCGTGCACGATCTTTTGGCGATGGACCGAATTACGGAACCTCAGGTTTCACCGGACGGGAAACAGATCGTCTTTGTTCTGAGACGGACCGATCTTGAGGCCAATCGCGGCAGAAAGGATCTCTGGCTGGTCGGAGTAGACGGCAAAGGGCTGCACCGGCTCACTTCCCATCAGGAAGACGATTACAATCCGTGCTGGTCACACAACGGAGAGTTTATTTATTATCTTTCGGCTCGGTCGGGATCCACTCAAATATGGAGGATCGATCCAAAAACGAAAACTATCAAACAGATGACCGATTTGCCGCTCGATGTTGGCAATCTGATTGTCTCTCCGGATGGGAATTATCTTGCGTTTACCTTGGAAGTCTTCCCTGATTTGAAATCCATCGATGAGACCAAAGCGAGACTGGATGCGGTGAAAAAGCGAAAATCCAGCGGCAAGATATTCGAACGGCTTTTCATCCGGCACTGGGATACGTGGGAGGACGGACGAAGGTCGCATCTCTTTGTCATGCCGGTCGAAGGTGGGAAGGTCGTCGATGTAATGGCCGGTATGAATGCGGACACGCCTTCAATTCCCTGGGGAGGAACCGAGGAGATAACATTCACACCGGACAACAAAGGTCTGATCTTTACAACAATCAATGTCGGAGGAGAAGAAGCGTGGTCCACGAATTATAATCTCTATTTTGTTCCGATTGACGGGTCGGCCTTCCCAAAATGTCTGACAGGCGATAACAAAGCCTGGGATACGCAGCC
>CAZTZL010000047.1:1500-6889 GCA_964617625.1 uncultured bacterium | reverse complement strand
GGGATGGCACAATGAAACGGTTTACGGCTACATTGTAAAGCCGGTGGATTTTGATCCCAAGAAAACCTATCCGGTGGCTTTTTTGATACACGGCGGTCCCCAGGGTTCCTTCGGAAATGATTTTCATTACCGGTGGAATCCGCAGGTCTATGCGGGAGCCGGATACGCGGCCGTGATGATCGATTTTCACGGATCGATCGGGTACGGTCAGGCTTTTAAAGATGCCATCCGGAATGACTGGGGAGGCAAGCCGCTGGTCGATCTTCAGAAAGGTCTGGAAGCCGCATTGAAAAAATATCTCTGGATGGATGGCAGCCGCGTCGGCGCGCTGGGTGCTTCATACGGTGGCTACATGATTAACTTTATCGAGGGAAACTGGCCCGACCGTTTCCGCTGTTTTGTCAACCATGACGGCACTTTTGACGAACGTATGTCCTATTTTGATACCGAAGAGCTCTGGTTCCCCGAGTGGGAACACGAGGGGACGCCCTGGGAAAAACCAAAAAATTACGAGAAGCACAATCCGGTCAATTTTGTGAAAAACTGGAAAACACCGATGCTGGTTGTTCACGGAGCCCAGGATTTTCGTGTACCGGAAACACAGGGATTCGCTACATTTACAGCGCTTCAGCGATTGGGCATCCCGAGCAAACTGCTTTATTTCCCGGATGAGAACCACTGGGTGCAGAAACCGAACAATTCGATTCTATGGCACGAAACGGTGATTGGATGGCTCGATCGATGGTTGAAGTAAAGCCATAAAAAAAGTCCGTGCTGATTTGCATCAACACGGACCACCAAAGGGGTAGAGAGGAAAGGAGGTAATCAACTTCCGTTTATTAGTTATGCAATTATGGTGCCAGTTTTGTGTTATTTAAAATAAGCCATTGTTATTTAATGATATATCGCATACTAAATCATTTGCTAAATTTAAACAGAATTTCAGATTTTTACTTTCATTTTAAAACGGGTGTTTCACTATGCAATTTTCTATTCCAGGATTATTTGTTTGACAATATTGACTGATTTATTTAAATTAACAATCATTTATCAACGAAAATTATAATAGAAGCGGAGAAACCGGATGACGGGCAAGACTTTGAACAAAGTTTATGAGCCGAAACAGGTCGAGGACAAATGGTACAAGTTCTGGATGGATCACCACCTTTTTCATGCAGACGCAAAAAATGGAAAACCGAAATATACCATTATGATTCCCCCGCCGAATGTAACCGGCATGTTGACGATGGGGCATATCCTCAACAATGCTATTCAGGATTTATTGATCCGGTGGAAATGGATGGAAGGGTATGAGGCGCTCTGGATGCCCGGAACGGATCATGCCGGGATTGCCACGCAGAACAAGGTCGAAGCGGCTCTGAGGGAGGAAGGTTTAACCCGTCACGATTTGGGACGTGAAAAACTCATCGAACGCATCTGGGAATGGAAGCACAAGTTTGGCGGGATTATTCTCAAACAGCTCCGGAAATTGGGTGCGGCCTGCGATTGGGAGCGTGAACGATTTACCATGGATGAAGGATTGAGCCGGGCCGTGAGAGAAGTTTTTGTCCGTTTGTATAACAAGGGACTCATCTACCGCGGAAGAAGATTGATCAACTGGTGCCCCCGATGCCAAACAGCCCTGGCGAATGAAGAAGCACCAAATGTCGAAACAGATGGAAAATTCTGGGATATTGCCTATCCAATTCAAGGTGAGGATCGGACCATTGTCGTTTCAACAACACGCCCGGAAACCATGCTTGGAGATACGGCCGTGGCTGTCCATCCCGGAGATGAGCGATATACTGATCTGATCGGGAAGACTGTCATTCTTCCGTTGATGGACCGGCCGATTCCGATCATCGCCGATGAACATGCCGATCCGGAAAAGGGTAGCGGCGCCGTTAAAATCACGCCTGCCCATGATTTTGATGATTTCGAGGTCGGCGAGCGTCATCATCTCGAACAAATCTCAGTCCTAAATGAAGATGGAAAGATCAATGAAAATGGAGGTCCTTACAATCGGCTGGATCGATTCGAGGCGAGGAAACGCATTCTGGAAGACCTTGAAAAACTTGGTCTGCTTCGGGGAGAAAAACCCCATCCCACACCGATTCCGCACTGCTACCGCTGTAAAACCATTGTCGAGCCGTTTTTATCCGACCAATGGTTTGTTAAAATGCGGCCCCTGGCCGAACCGGCGATCCGGGCAGTCAAAGAAGGAAAAATCCGTTTTTATCCCAAGCACTGGGAAGAAACTTATTTTCACTGGATGGAAAATATTCGGGACTGGTGCATCAGCCGGCAGATCTGGTGGGGGCACCGCATCCCGGTCTGGACATGCGGGAACAAACATATTTTTGCCAGCCTCGAAGATCCGATAAAATGTCCTGAATGCGGAAACGATCAACTCACGCAGGATCCCGATGTTCTCGATACATGGTTTTCCTCCTGGCTCTGGCCGTTCAGTACCCTGGGCTGGCCGGAACAGACCGACGATCTCAACGTTTTTTTCCCGACCGATACACTCATTACCGGTCCGGATATTATCTTTTTCTGGGTGGCCCGGATGATCATGTCTTCGCTCGAGTTCATCGGCGAAGTCCCTTTTCAAGAAGTCTACTTCAACGGCATGATCCGCGACCTTACGGGCCGGACCATGTCCAAATCCCTCGGCAATTCACCGGATCCGCTCTGGCTGATCGAAGGAGCGGACAAAGAGAAAACAAAAGCTTTTGCAGGAAAAAATCCCTCCTATAAAAACGGTGTTCCCGCCTACGGAGCCGATGCCATCCGGCTAACCATGGTGTATCTGACGCCGCTGGGCGGAGACATCCATTTTGACCATACACTGGTTGAAATGGGTCAGAAATTCTGCAACAAACTCTGGAATGCCTCGCGTTTTATTTTAATGAATCTCGGGGAAAATCCTGAAATTTTGAAACTAGAAGAGATCGATCCAACTCTGCTGGATTTGTCCGACCGATGGATTCTCAGCCGGCTTCAGCGGATTATCGGCGAAGTGCGCCAGGCCATCGAAACATATCGTTTCAACGACGCGACCAAAGCGCTTTACGGATTTGTCTGGGGGGAGTTCTGTGACTGGTATCTGGAAATGGTCAAATCCCGTTTTTATAACCAGGATGATCCAAAGATCAAACAGGTCGCTCAATCGATCTGCCTGAATTTGCTCGACAACATTATGCGTCTGCTCCATCCGTTCATGCCTTTTATCACGGAGGAAATCTGGCAGGCATTGCCCCTAATCAGAAATTCTAATGATGGTGTATTGACCATTATGCGCCAGTCCTATCCGAAAGCCGAAAATCGATGGCTGGATGAAGAAGCCGAAAAGGAGATGGATCTGCTGCAGAAAACGATCGGGGTCATCCGAAATATTCGAAGCGAGATGAATGTCCCCCAGGACAGGAAAGCAAAGATCCTTGTCCGGGGACCGGGTACGAAAATTCAACTGTTAGAAGGTACAGTCGAATATTTAAGCCTGTTAGCCAAAGTGGAAGCGATGGAAAGTATTGCGCCGGGAAGCAACATTGAAGAGGCAGCCACGGGTATTGTCGAAAATGTGGAAATTTTTATCCCCCTGAAAGGTTTAATTGATGTCGAAAAGGAAAAAGAACGCATCCAAAAAGAAATCGAGCGGCTGGAGGGGATGCTTGTCGGCTTGAATAAAAAACTGAATAATCACGAATTTGTCAAAAAAGCACCTGCCCAGATCATCGAAAAGGAAAAGATAAAACAACAGGATTTCAGGGAAAAGGTCGAAAAACTGAAAGAGAATTTGAAAGCCCTGGAAAAATAAAATAGACCAAGTTTAAGATCCGATATTATCAATTTGTCTTGTTCATTACAATTCTTTTTTGAAATTCCAAATGACAAAATCCAAAATTCAAATAAAACACAAATTTCAAATATCAAAAATATTGATTTGTCATTTCGTTTTTGACATTTGGTATTTTTTCTATTCAAAAGTGAATTATAAAAAACTAGAGTTGTTATTTTAATAAGGAGGGATTTGCAATGAAGCTTTTTAAACTGGGTTTTTTATGTTTGTTCACCCTGACTGTTCCCCTCATGGCTCAGGATATTGCAATTACGGTTTACAATCAGAACCGGGCGCTGGTCCGGGAAACACGTTCGTTCACTCTCGAATCCGGTACATCGACCATTTCGTTTACAGATGTGGCTGCCCGGATTGATCCGACGTCTGTTCATTTCAAATCGATCACCTCCCCGGACAAACTCAGCATTCTCGAACAAAATTTCGAATATGATCTGATCAGCGCGTACAAAATCATGGAAAAATATGTGGATCAGGAAGTCCGGCTGGTCATGAAAGAGGGAGAAATTTTCAGCGGTCAGCTGCTCAGCGCTTCACAGTCCGATATCATTCTCAAGAATAAAGACGGGGGTATTCAAATCGTTCGCGGCGACAAAGTGCAGCACTTCGATTTTCCGAAACTGCCCGAAGGGCTTGTCACCCGTCCGACTCTGGTCTGGATGGTGGACAATCAGGGGCCGAAACAGCAAAAAACCGAGGTGAGCTATCTTACCGACGGCGTGGACTGGCATGCCGAATATGTGGCCGTCACGGATGCAAAGGACGAGAACATCGATCTCAGCGGCTGGGTCTCTGTCAATAATCAATCCGGAACCACATACAACAATGCCAAACTGAAATTGGTGGCGGGCGATGTGAACAAAGTCGAACCTGAAAGACGGGATTTAAAAAAAGGAACAGGGTTGATGCTGGAAGCAGCCGCAGCCCCGCAGTTTGAGGAAAAAGCGTTTTTCGAATACCATCTCTATACACTTCAGCGGAAGACAACTTTGAAAAACAATCAGACCAAACAGGTCTCGCTCTTTCCTCCGGCCAGGGCGAAAGCGCAGAAGATTTTTCTCTATGACGGTTCAAGATACGGGAAAAACGTCCGCGTGAATATCGAATTTCAGAACAAGAAATCAGACGGACTGGGAATTCCGCTTCCCGAGGGAAAGATACGCGTCTACAAAGAGGATGTGGACGGCGCGCTGGAATTCATCGGCGAAGACCGGATCGAGCATACTCCTGTGGATGAAAAAGTTCGTGTTTATCTCGGCAATGCGTTCGACATTGTCGGCGAGCGGACCGAGAAATCCCAGAACAAAATCAGCAAGCGGAGCTGGGAGCAGGCGATCGAGATTTCACTTCGCAATCATAAAAAGGAAGCTGTCGACATTGTAACCGTGGAACATTTATGGGGCGACTGGACCATTCAGGAATCTTCACACCCGTATGTCAAAAAGGATGCGAATACGGCTGAATTTAAGGTCAAGGTTCCCGCGGATGGAGAGGTAACAGTCGCCTATCGGGTTTTGTTTGTATGGTGAT
>CAZTZL010000047.1:0-1400 GCA_964617625.1 uncultured bacterium | reverse complement strand
CCGGTTCAGTATGTGAAAGGGATCGGGCCGAAACGAGCTGCTACCCTCAAAAAAGCCGGTGTGGAAACCGCCGGGGATCTGCTGAACTATTTTCCGAGAAGGTATCTCGACCGGAGCAATCTCACACGAATCCGGGATCTCAGGGCCGGAGAAAATGTCACGGTGGTGGCAAAAGTGCTTTCCGCGGAAAAACGAAGAGGACGCACCAACCGTTTTATCCTTTTAGTGGGAGATGATTCCGGTATTCTTCAGTGTGTCTGGTTCCGTGGTTTGTCCTACATTGCCAACGCTTTCGAGGCTGGAGAAACGGTTGCTTTCAGCGGTAAGGTAACGGTGTTTCGCGGACCCCAGCTCGTGCATCCTGAATATGACAAAATTTCCGGAGAAGGAGAGAGTAATCCGCTCAACACTGGCGGCATCATTCCGCTCTATCCTTCGGGTGAAACGCTTTTCAAAAGCGGTCTGGATAGCCGGGGATTCCGGCGTATTCTGAGGGGACTTTTAAATGAAATATCGGAGAATGTTCATGAAACACTTTGCCCCGAGGTGATCCGGAATCAACGATTGATGGCGCTGCCGGAAGCGGTTGAGAATGTTCATTTCCCCAAAAACTGGGATGCGCTGCACCGGGCGCAGTACCGGTTGAAATTCGAAGAGCTCTTCTATATCCAATTTTTTCTCGCGCTTCAGAGGAAACATCGCGAAGTCGAAAAAAAGGGAATCGTATTTGACCGGATCGGCGAACAGGCTGAGAAACTTGTCAAGAAACTGCCATTTGAACTAACTGAATCGCAGAAAAAGGTGCTCCGTGAAATCCAAAACGACATGAAATCTGAAAAGCCGATGAACCGGCTGCTTCAGGGAGATGTAGGTTCGGGTAAAACCATCGTGGCGCTCATTGCCATGTTGATTGTCACAGGGAACGGATATCAAGCCGCTTTTATGGCGCCCACGGAAATCTTAGCCGAACAGCACTTTCTGACCTTTCATCAATTTCTGGAAGATATCGGAGCGAGAGTGGCGCTTTTGAAAGGAGGCCAGAAAGGATCCGAAAAACAGGAAATCCTGAACCGACTTTCGAAAGGAGAGATCGATATTGTCGTCGGAACACATGCTCTGGTTCAGGAAAGTGTTGAATTTCACAAACTCGGTTTCGTCGTCATAGACGAACAGCACCGCTTCGGCGTGATGCAGAGAGCCGTTCTTCGCCGGAAAGGGATTCATCCGGATGTGCTGGTCATGACCGCGACGCCCATTCCCCGAACGCTCGCCCTGACGCTGTACGGGGATCTCGATGTGTCGATCCTGAACGAAATGCCGAAGGGCAGACTGCCAATCATTACGGCCCAGCGCAGCGAGGGAAAACGGGACGCGATCTATGCGTTTATCCGCGATGAAGT
>CAZTZL010000046.1:21471-22693 GCA_964617625.1 uncultured bacterium | reverse complement strand
ACAATGTGGTTAGCAACATTATTTATATTGTTCTACGACCGATTTATATTCTTCATGAATCATTGTTTTATCAAACTCCCAGAATTCATTAAGCATTTCGTTTAACTCTATTTCAGTGAAATACTTTTCAGAATTGGGAAAAAAATATTTTATCTTCTTTCTCTTTATGCTTAGGATAAAATTCTGTCAGGACAGATAGTTTTTCAATGATTATATCAAGGGTATTATCACTTTTAATATATTTTCTCTTTGCTTCTATAAGTTCAGCAACAGTATCCCGGCCATATTTATGCTCTTCAATAAGTTCATTCATTATTTTTGTATCTTCATTCGACATAATTTTTTTAACACAATCCCTAAATAGAATATCTTCCTCTTTTCCATGATGGGTTTTATCTGCATAAATTTATAAAATCAACTGCCACATCAATGAAAACGGGATCTACCTGACCCATCGTTTTGATTTCTTTTATCTTCTGTTTAATTATTTCTATCATTATTTCAATCAATCTATGTTCATTCATCAATGGGCCTTTTGGTTTCATAACGTCTCCATATTTTTTCCTATCTCATCGATTTTTGAAGCAAGAATAAAATCATTTTCATGCAAACCACCGATTTTATGAGTAAACAAAGTTAGATCCACTCGATTGTAGTGTATGCAGATATCGGGATGGTGGCCTTCCGAATTGGCCAGATCTGCTACACGATTCACAAATATCATGGATTCCTTAAAATCGGAATACTGATAACTTTTTTTCAATTGATGTATTTTTCCCCTATCGAGGGTCCATGAAGTCAGTTCACTTTTCAACCGATCCTCTTCTGAATCAGATAGGGTGGGAATCCCTACTCTGCAAGGGATACATTGTTTTTGATTGAGTCTCATTTTTTATTGCTCCTCAATTTTTTGAATTCGACGTAGATGACGTCCACCCTGAAATTGGGCCGACAGCCAGGTATCGACAATCACGAGAACTGTTTCAATCGGCATCATTCGCTGACCCAGAGAAATCATGTTAGCATTGTTGTGTTCCTTAGCCAATCTTGCAGAAAATTCATTCCAGCATACAGCACAACGAATGCCTTTGATTTTATTGGCGACAATCGCTTCTCCGTTTCCCGATCCACCCAGCACAATACCCAGTTCGTAATCACCTTTCGCGACAGCCTTGGCCACAGGACGTATCCGATCCGGATAATCATCCTGGTTATTGTCATA
>CAZTZL010000046.1:0-21371 GCA_964617625.1 uncultured bacterium | reverse complement strand
ACACAAACTCCCGCCGTTCTGCATTTGGATTGATCCACACATACATTCATTTGATTTTTCCTTTTTTAGTGTGATCGAGATGAGTAGATAAACAGGACTCATTTCGTCCGTATTTTAGATTCCGTCAGGAATTTGCCAATTCTGCGTGAAGCTTGATTTCCACGCCGGCCAGAGCCCTGGATACCGGGCAGCCGGTTTTTGCCCGTTCGGCAATTTTCTGAAAGGTTTCGGGATCCACCCCGGAAACATCGGCACGCGTGTTCAAGGTGATCGTAGATATCGTAAAACCGGATTCCATTTTTACCAGTTCTACACTGGCCTCCGTATATACTTTGTGAGGTTGATATCCCTGTTGATCCAATTCGTGCGACAGAGCCATGGAAAAACAGCCGGCATGTGCGGCCCCGATCAGCTCTTCCGGATTGGTTCCCTTGGACTCTTCGAATCTTGATCCGAAAGAATAGGGACCTATAAAAGAACCGCTGCCCAAACTCATCCTGCCTTTTCCTTGTTTCAGGGTTCCCTGCCATTCAGCACTTGATTTTCTGATGGGCACCATAATCTCCTTTCTCATTCCCTTTATTTCTCAGGTCAGGGGAGCGGATAATTTTCCAAAATTTCTTTTGGATTCATCAACAGTTTTACATATTGTGCTCTTGTATATATCCAGGGATCTTTGCTATTTTTTTTATTCATATTGCCTCGAAATTCATTTAAAGAAGCATATCCTTTCTGTTCCATCCAAATTTTCAAATTTTCCAGCATGTTGGTAATATATTCAATTCCATTTTTATAAAGTGTTGTCACCACCTGAACGCAGGCCGAACCGGCCAGAATCATTTTTACCACGTCTTCACCTTCGAAAATACCCGTACTGCTGCATATATCCGCCTGTATGTTCTCGGACAATAATCCGGCATATCTCAGGGGAAAACGGTTGTCCGATCGTTTACTCAGATGAAAGGGGTAAGTATTTTCTTGTTTGCCTGTATCAATATCGGGCTGAAATAGCCGGTTAAACAAAACAAATCCATGTACGCCTGCCTGATCAAGTCTGGAAATAAAATGAAGCGGATTTGTGTAAAAGGGACTGAGTTTTACGGATACCGGAATCGTTATGACATCTTTGATTTGTTCCAGAATTGAAATCTGCTCCTGTTCGATTGATAAGGCATCCATGTCAAAATGTTTTGGAGAAGCGTAGAAATTCAGTTCAAGCCCGTCCACACCAGTTTCCTGCAATAACCTGGCATATTCGACCCATATCTCTTCGTGGACAGCGTTCAGACTTGCAATCACGGGAATGGACAAACTTTTTTTAGTTTTTTGCACCCAATAGAGGTGTTCTTTGGGACCTGCATGTTCTACTTCGGGAAAGACCGTTATCATCTCAGCATGACGATCATTGTATTTTTCACGATCTTCATCCATTTTGAATCTTTCAAGCTGGATCTGCTCTTCAAAAAGGGAGGCCGTAACAATGGCTCCGGCGCCAGATGCTTCTAATTTCTTTGCAGTTTCAATATTCGAGGTCAATTTACTCGCTCCGACAATAATAGGATTTTTCAATTTAATTCCCATGTATTGTGTGGTCAGGTCTATCATTTTTTTACTTCCTATGGTATTGATTGAATTATTTCCTATATTTTATTTTTAACTTTGCTACATCCAAAAAGTTCATCCAATCGATAACGGATCACAAGATCCCTTTTCTCGATTAAATTTTCCACTTAAGAAATTGCATTTTCGTATCGAGCCGCCACATCCTGCCAGTTGATGATTCCAAACAGTTTTTCCACGAATTCACTCCGCCGATTCTGGTATTTCAGATAATAGGCATGTTCCCAGACATCGATGACCAGCAAAGGCATTGCACCCCATTGCGTCAGGTCCTGATGTTTTTCTGCTTGAAGAATAAGGAGTTTATCGAACAGGGGTTGATAGGCGAAGATACCCCAACCGCTGCCTTCGACTGAATTACTGGCAGCGATCATGTGTGCTTTGAATGCATCGAAGCTGCTATATTCTGCGTCCATGGCCTTCGCCAATTTGCCAGTGGGTTTACCGCTACCCATTGGGGACAAGTTACTCCAGAAAATGCTGTGCAGGATATGCCCTGAGCCATGAAAAGCAACCTCTCTTTCCCAATGTTTGATCAGTGCAAAGTCACCGGATTGCCGAGCCTCTGCAAGTTTCATTTCAGCTTGATTCAATCCCTTGACGTATCCCGCATGGTGTTTATCATGATGCAATCGCAGGGTTTGTTCATCGATCACCGGCTCCAGGGCATTGTAGGCATAAGGGAGAGCTGGTAATTCGTGAACAGTTTTAACACCCATACTTGATAGTGAGGTTCCACCAACACTTTCATCACTGGTATGAGCCGGTGCGGAAACCAGATTGTTTCCAAATAGCAGCATGCCTCCGCCAAAGCCTAATTGTTTTAAAAAATGTCTTCTCTCTGGCATCTTAACCTCCTGTAATCATAATATTGGATGATTCTTTCAGTCCACAAAGGAATCTATGTGAGACAGGTGGGGGCTTGGGAATAGCCGGCGCACCCGCACACCGCCAGTTTCCTCAGTCTCCATATCGGATACCTTGAATCGAACTTTGTTATGCCCTTTCATGATTTACCTCCTGAAAATTATTAGTTCTACTCGCCTTTGCCAATGGCGTTATTGCGACATTCCAGTTCACATGTGCTGCAATTGATACACGATCAAATAAACCATTCTTTATTAGTTATCTTTCATCCCCATCCGATTTTGTTTTTACTCTGGGAAGGCTATTCAGAAAATTCGTTTTTTCACTAACCGATCCGGATTTCTTTACTGTTTTCCCAGAGTCCGTGAATATTGCAAAGCGCCATTGCATGGAGCGTCCCTGCCTTTGCTGTTTTCATACTGACAACTACCTGATGATGGGTGTACACCGGTCCCTGGTTGGGTCCGCCAATGGATTCACCATGTGCATTGAATTCAAAATGCCCGATTTCGTATGGAACCTTCTCTCCTTCGGGATGAAAGTAGAGGCTAATCCAGCGAATGTGATGTTCCGTAGTATTGGGATGGGCCACTTCCTTGCCAATACCCACTTTCACATCAAAGACCTCATCCGATTTTACCTTATCCGGGCATTCGATGACCGGCACATGTTTTTCGGTTTTCCAGTCCGCCTGCTGAATGTGTTCGCTCAGGGTCTTCATTGTTTTTTCCTCCTCAAGATTTGATGATAAACATTTTTATGTAAACCTGGATTACTGTGCGACAAATCCGCCGTCGACTACAAGGGGATGGCCTGTGACAAAAGATGCTGCCTCTGAACACAGCCAGATGACAGCATTGGCGACTTCTTCCGGTGCTCCTAATCGTCCGACCGGCTCTAGTGCTACCATTTGCTCCAAGGCTTTTTGATCCCCTCCTGTAAACCGGTCTATCATCTCAGTATGAATGATTCCGGGACAGACAGCATTTACCCTGATTCCTTGTGTGGCATACTCCAGCGCAGCCGTCTTTGTAAGCCCGTTGACGCCGTGTTTGCTGGCCGTATAGGCCGGAATATTCGGAAATCCAACCCTGCCTGCAACCGAGGCCATGTTCACGATGGATCCTCCGCCGGTTTTTAACATTTCGGGAATTTCGTACTTCATGCATAACCAGACACCGGTCAGATTGATACCGATCACACGGTTCCAGTTTTCTATAGTGCACTCTGCTGTAGTCCCCTGATCGCCTTCGATACCGGCATTGTTGAATGCACAATCCAGTCTTCCGTAAGTCTTGACTACCTTATCGATCATGGATTTGACTTCTTCAGATTTTGAGACATCGGCTTTGATAAAAATGGCTTCTTCACCCTCTTTCTTAATCATTTCAACAGTCTTTTTACCCTCTTCAACCAGAACATCTGAGACAGCGACTCTGGAACAGGTTTTAGCAAAAGCCAGTGAAGTAGCTCGACCGATACCTGTGCTGCCTCCTGTCACCAGTGCCACTCTTTTTTCTTCTTTATCTTTCATTGTGATATCTCCTCGAATAAGTTAATTGCTATTTGAGAATGGATCGTACCATTCCAAATGAACTCATTCACGTTTCTTTAATATGGATGATCTCAACAGGGCAGCCATTTACCGCTTCTGTTATACAGTCAGACAATGAATCAGGAGCTTCTCCCTCATCGACTTGATCTTCAATCCGATACTGTTCCACGACCTGACTGTAACCGTCATCCGAACTTTCTTCAAAGAAATCCGGACAGATTGACCAGCATACCGCACACATTGTGCACGATTCTCTTTCTATAGTCACTTTCATCAGGCTTCTCCTTTATATGCCTTTTAATTTAATATTAACATCTTTCTTATCTCCTCAAATCCATCACCCTTTAATCTATACAGGTAGACTCCGCTTTTGACGGGATTGTTTTTCATATCTGTGCCATCCCACACCACGGTTTGGTTTCCCTGGGGCTGGGTTCCGTTTACCAGTATCTTAATCAATTTGCCGATGATGTCGTAAATTTCCATAACGACTTTCGTATCACTTTTTAGATGGTATTGGATTATTGTACTCGAATTAAAAGGATTGGGATAGTTCTGCGCCAATCGATACTTTTTTAATGTTATTTTGTTTTCTGATTCCAAAACATCAGTAGACGTGGATATGAATCGATAGATTTTTCCATCGAACGCACAGATATAGAGCTCGTTGTTTCGGTCCACTCCAAATGAAGAGATGTTCAGATCGGTGTCGTTCAGCAACGAGTTGACCGGTTCTCCAGTGCCGTCATATTCCAGCGCCCAAATCCGTCCGCTGACATAGTCGGCGTAAATGTACCTGCCGGTCAGTTCCGGAACATCAGCACCTCGATAGACATACCCGCCTGTGATGGATTGCCCGGCACTGTGGCTGTATTCCCAAACCGGCAGGATCAGTCCTGTGGTATCACATGCAGCGGCATTGTAGCAATGAAATCCTTCCGTGATATTCCAGCCGTAATTTTTTCCTTTTTCGATGATATTGATTTCTTCGTACGCATCTTGACCGACATCGGCCGCCCAGAGCCACTGCGTTTTGAGATCGAAACTGATTCGCCAGGGATTTCGCAGGCCATACGCATATATTTCTTCCCGAAAGCCTCTGAGATTGCCGACAAATGGATTATCCGCAGGAATGGCATAATTTAAACCTGCACTGGTTTGATCCACATCGATTCGTAGAATGGAACCCAGCAATGTTTCCAAATTCTGTCCGTTGCCCTGAGGGTCTCCGCCGGAACCGCCGTCACCCAAAGTGATGTAAAAATAACCGTCCGAATCAAAAACAATCTGGCCTGCGTTATGGTTTGAATACGGCTGATTGACCTCAAGAATGACAAATTCACTTTCTTTTACAGCCGAATCGGGATTTGAAGTGCTGACCTGATATCTGGAAATAACTGTTCTGTTTGGATCTTCTGCGGTATAATCCACGTAAAAATAGCCATTGTTTTGATAGTCGGGATGAAACACCAGCCCCAACAAGCCTTGTTCGTTGCCACTGTCATTGACCTGGTCCCGAATGTCTAAGAATACCTTTTTTGTGTTTACATTCCGGTTGTTTTCAAATGTATAAATTATTCCCTCCTGCTCCACCACGAACAGCCGGTTCGAGTCATCATTCGGATGCTGCAGATCCACGGGCCGTGTAAAGTTCAGGTTGGGAAACGCCACTTCGCGGTCCGCCTGTGCATAAAGTATATCCGTTTCGAATAAGCAACAGATTATCATTATCAACAGACCTGGCACAAATATCATCAATATCTTCATGATTTTATTCCTTTATAAAATCAGTCGTTTTTATTGCAAAAGGGTCATCCTTCTGATCTGGTGAAATGCATCGTGTTTCAATCGATAGAGATAGATTCCACTGCTTACGATATTTCCCCAATGGTCTTTTCCATTCCATTGAATCGTATGTTCACCCGGGCTCTGCATACCGTTCACCAGTTCTGCTAATTTTTGACCTTGAATATTATAAATCGCAATTACGATATGGGCTGGCTGGTCACCGGATATTTTATAACGGATGATCGTATTTTGATTAAATGGATTTGGATAGTTTTGTCCGAGGAACAATTGTACAGGAATATTCTGTTGTGAAGATCCATGTTCGACGGCTGTTGCAGATTGTACCTCGACTGTACCGGTCATGGAAGGATGAATCTTGCAATAATAAGGGAAAGATCCCGATGAAGTGAATTGAAATATGTATGATTCTCCGAAACTTAGATTCCCGGAATCCCAGACGGATGGATTACTGGTGCTGGTAGCGGTATGTGTAACTGCATCGTTATTTGTCCATCTGACGGAATCTCCTTCTTCTATCGTCACCGTTTGCGGATCAAAAATGAAATTCACAATGGAAACATCGATCACTCTGGCCAATACGTTTTCTGCTGTGAAACTCAACATTGCCATAACGATGAAAAATGTCCATATCATTGTTTTTTGAATTGACATATTGATCCTCCCTTTAAAAAATTGAAAACTGAAGTTTGAGGCAAATAAATAAACATTACCCGCAACCTTTTCTGCATTTCGCAATTTTATTGTGCCGGACAATAGCAATATCTTCTTTCTTGATCATCCCGTCATTTATTGCGGATATCCCATGTCCTGCATGTTCAATAACTTGACATATGTTATCCAACTTTGTAAAATCTTTTGATGAATCATTTCAACAGTTTTCAGTTCGATATTAAGGGATATTCCTATTGTTTCAAGAGATTGACCGTTAGCGAGTTTTTCAAGGACTTTCATTTCGTGTTCAGAAAGATTTTGTTCTGTTCTGTATTTGCCATCGATCATTTTTTTTAGATAACTTTGAAACATCTCTTTTTCTATTTTTTTGCTTAAATAAATCTGATCCTTCATGACCATCAGAATGGCTTGCTTGAGTTCTCTTACAACAGTATCCTTCAGGACATACCCGGATGCCCCTGCTTTAAACATGCCAATCACAAAATTCAGCTCGGTATGCATGGTAAGACCCAGTAACCTAATATGTGAATCGTACTCTTTGATTAGATAGGTGGCTGCCATACCGTTGAGTTTGGGTAAACTGATGTCCATTAATATCACATCGGGTTTTAGTTCTTTTGCAGATTGTACTGTGGCTAAACCGTCTATTGTTTCATTGACTATTCGAAAATTCTGTTTGTCGTTTAAAAGAGTACGGATAGATTCACGAAAACCATCGTGATCCTCTGCAAGTATCATTCGAATCGCCATGACTTCAAAATATGGAATAATGACCAAGATGCAATAGGGAGAATCCCTATTTTTATTTCAAAAAAGGATGAGTAAGGAAATAGATTTCCCTGATATAAATAATTGAGATGGTTTAAAAAAAGATTGGATGTTGATTTATGCAGATCGCATCTTTATTCTTATCAATTTATGCCGATACTTCAATCAATTTTTACCAAGGTTGAATTAAAGACTGACAATTCCCTGGTTGATGGCATATTTTACCAGATCAGGAAGATTGTAAACGCTCAGCTTGTTCATCAAGTTTTGTTTATGGGTCTCTACTGTTTTTGCGCTGATGAACAGATTGCCGGCTATTTGTTTGATTGTTTTTCCTTCTGCCAAAAGCTGGAGTACTTCCCGTTCCCTTTTTGTCAATACACTAAAAACTGAATGGTTTTCTTTGATCAACTTCTCTTTGTAATCCTTTATAATGATTCCGGAAATTTTGGGGCTCAGATAAATCTGGTTCTGCATGACCAGAGTGACAGCCTCTTTCAGTTCCCGGAAGGCGCAATCCTTTAACAAATAGGCTGAAGCGCCGGCCCGGAGCATTCCGGCCACAAACTGTTTTTCAGCGTGGACAGAAAGTGCGATGATTTTGATGCCCGGATTAGATTCCAGGATCTGAATCGCTGCTTCCATGCCGTTCAGTCCTGGCATGCTGATATCCATGATGACCAGATCAGGATTCAATTTTTGTGTTAATTGTACGGTTGTCCGGCCGTCACTGGCTTCACCAATTAGTTCGAATGTTTTTTCCTGTTCGATAAGGGCCTTAAGACCATCTCTGATTATCTGGTGATCATCAGCCAGTATGATTCTTGTCTTCATCAAAGCGGTCCTTTCCATCATTATATTCCAAAGGTGCTTTTAGTGCAATATATGTACCCTGATTTTGCCGGGATTCAATTTCAAATTGGCCATTTAAATATTTCAATTTTTCTTTTATATTAAAAAGTCCAAATCTGGTTAGACGAGACATGTCCGGTTTTATCTTTTTCTGGTCAAACCCTATTCCATCATCTTCGATCTGTATGATAATTTGGTTCTGCCCCCTGGATATTTTGATGGATGCCCGTTTTGCTTTGGCGTGCTTTTGAATGTTGTTTATCAATTCACAAACAGCCTGGAAAAGGATGTTCCGGACATTATCGTCTAAGGGCTTGGGTTGACCATCATCTTTGATATCAATATTGAGATTGTGTTTTTTCGTAAAACGACCTGTAAACCATTCAATCGCCGGAATCAAACCCATTTCGTAAAGAATAGGCGGACTGATTTCAAAAGTCAGGGAACGAATTTCGTCAATGTTCTGATCCACAAGTTCGCGAATTTCCTCAAGTGGTTCTCTGATGTTTTGGGCCGCATGGTTGTCGATTGTACTTTCTAATTTGATTTTTGCCAATGCGAGAGACTGAACAATCCGGTCGTGCAGTCCCGTGGCGATTCTCCTCCTCTCCTGTTCTTCCATCCGTGACAAGCGGGATGCCAGAAAATGGAGCTCTTCCTGGTAGGTTATACGTTCTGCAATTTCTTTTTTTAAAATCACATTGAGATTCTCCAGTTCTTCTGTCCGCTTTCTGACGCGCCGTTCAAGACCATCTTTCGTGTTTTCCAATAATTCCCGGGCTTCTTTTTGTTGAGTAATATCCTGAACAACACCTAACATGCGCAAGGCTACTTGATTTTCATTCCGTATGACATCGCCTATTTCTCTAAGCCAGTGGACTGAACCATCAGGCAACACAACTCTATGTTGAACATCATAGTTTTCTCCCGCTTCAATACACCTATCAATCGCTTCCAGAACTCTCTCTCTGTCATCGGGATGTATGCTGTTGACAAAATCATTATAGCGGTTCTTAAATTCTCCTTTTTTTAGGCCAAACAAGGGTTCTATTTCATCCGACCAGATCAGTCCGCCAGTCTTGATGTCCCAATCCCAGGTGCCGATACGGGCTGTTTTCTGGGCAAGTTTATACCTGGCCTCGCTGTCTTTAAGCTCGTCTTCGATTCTTTTCCGATCTGTGATCTCCATACCATACAGATTCATATATTTTTCACTTTTTAGCGGAACAGTTTCGAATAAAAAAATCTGATGTTCTATCTTAATCTCAATTTGATTGGATTTCAAAGTTCTGATGACAGTTTTTAACTGATTCCGGAGAAAAGCCGGAATTTGTCTACCAATACATAGATTCCATGTCTCCAGGAATATCTTGCTTGACTGATTGGCATACAGCAGCGTCCCATCGAAAGCGATGCGCATCACAGGATTTGGATTTTCACTTGGAAATTTCGCTATGTTTTCAATTTGTTGCTCAAATCGTTTCCGGTCTGAGGTTTCTTCCAATGTCAATACGAAGCCGGATGTTTTCCCCAGATTGTCTTTAACCGGATGAAGCGACCAGTTCCAATAGGTGATGCCTCTTTCGGGCTGATCGGCAAATTCAAAGGGTTTATCAAAAAATTCGACCGGTTTTCCTGTATCTCGTACTCTATTAAAAATTTTATGGTTCTCATCATTTGGAAATAGATCGAAGTGATTTTTACCGATCAATTCTTCTACTGTATGGCATGAATTCTGCGCATAGATCGAATTAACATGAATGAAATTGAAATCCTTATCCAGATAGGCCATCATGGCATGTGTATTTTCCATGATATTCTTCAAAATATCTCTTTCCTTTTGAAGCTCTTCTTCCCATGATTTAATATGGGTAATGTCCCGCATGATTTTCAGTTTTGAAACATGGCCATCCGGATGTTTTAGCGGTGTTTCAATCACATCATAAATTTTATTCGTTTTTACACATTGCCATTCCCAGCGAAGGGTTTTGCCGCTGACCACTTCTTCATTTCTGCACCAGGGGCAAGGTTTTGAGAGTTCTGCCATATAAATATGACATTTTTTACAATTTATCGGACCAAATGCATTTTTCATGGCAGGATTGATATATTCTATGTCTCTGTTATCATTGATAATATAAACCAGATCTGTCATGGTATCCAAAATGTTTTGCACGAATTGATATCGAATCGATGAATTGGTTCTGGGGCTTTTTTTTATCATTTGATTTCTGGATTGTATGTGCAACATCACTATTGAAGAGTAATACTTTTTTTTCTTTTAATCAAGATTTTTTTTGCTGATCATTTTTCTTTCCAATTCTTGTTCGCAATAAGAGAATTTCCAATCTTTTCTAATCTAAAATTGCTGAACGCTCTAATACAATTATTAAGATTAAATCAGGAACTCCCCGATTGCATGATAATTTCAAATGAATATTTTAATATATCCATCAATAGTGATTTATCAGTGTAAAGGAAAACTAATTGAATACTTATTTTAAGCGAATTTTTAAAAAAAGGAGGTCTGCCATGCGTATTGAAAAAGTTATTTTATTGATGTTTCTTGTTGCTCTGACCAGTACTGCGCTGGGGCAGCATAAACTGACACTCAATTTGACAGGAATGAATCCTCATGTAGGACAGTTGTTTCAAGTTCGGGTGATAGACAAGGCATCGGGTGAAGAGGTTGGCAGGAAAACCATTGGCAGTATTCCAAGTACTGCATTTCAAGTTAATCTTTTTGTGATATTGGAGGGACATGACTACAGAATCGACTTTTATGCGGATCTTAATGGAAATGGCCAGTACGATTCACCGCCTGCCGATCATGCCTGGACACTCCAACTTGATAATGCGGTGGGCGATACCACTTTAAATTTCCAGCATAATACTGGTTTTACGGATATTGACTGGAGTATGGATTCAGACGTATCGGAATTCGGCGGGGAGTGGACCGGAACCTGGAAAAATCTGACCTATAATACGTCCGATTCCATTCACGCCATGGTTGAGGTTATTCCTGACAGTCAGAAAATCAGAATCACATCCACCACAGCGGGGATTTTTGGTAATTCTCAAACCGTGACTTTCAATTATGAAGGTGTCTATTATGTCGACACAGATTCTGCGGTCATTCAGGCACCCGGGAATTGGACCGGAAGTGCTACTTTCCTTTTTGGTGAGATATACGGGAGTGTGACGGCTCCAGATTTTGGAGGCATTACTCTCGTTCTAAACGGGAATTTCGGACCTTCGCAACTAATCATGACTTATGACATGAGCGGTGCGTTTACGGCCAATGGTATCATCGTGCTGATTAAGAAAAACGAAACCGGCGTAGATCAAGTGGCGGCAGGAAATCAACCGGATCAATTTACCCTTAATCAGAACTACCCGAATCCGTTTAATCCGAAGACGGCCATTTCGTTTTCTGTGAAGGAGCCTAACCGGGTTGTTCTGAAGGTATATGACCTTTTAGGTAAAGAGGTTGCCAAACTTGCAGATAAAAATTTTACGCCAGGTTTCTATGAATTCTTGTTCGACGCGACAGAACTTCCATCGGGTGTTTACTTCTACAGGGTTCAAATAAGCGATTTCAGTGCTGTGAGAAAAATGACTTTGATACAGTAAATTATAACTAAAAAATTTACTAAGGATTCAGGAATAAAAATGCAAAACAACGGGAGGTGTAACATGAAACGACTGATATCGAGTATAATTTTGCTTGCGGCGATTCCAGCATTAGGAATTGCGCAGCCATTCTGGAATGATAATCTGCCGGTGTATCAAAACGGCCGGCAGATATTTAATCCTTGGAATGGCGGACTCATTGTCACAAGTATCGCCATGCCGGATTTGGATAACGACGGCGACGCGGATCTGTTTGTTATCGGCGAGGATGAAGGACGGATTTATTTCTACGACAATGCGGCTCAGGGAGTAAACGGAATATTTGAATCCGTTAATCTGAATTTCGGCAATTTGGAATTTTATAATCAGTGGATACATATGGCGCTTTACGACTGGGACGATGATGGTTATCTGGACCTGTTTCTCGGCCGAACAAGCGGCAAGATCGACTATTATCATAACACAGGCAATTCTCTGAAGTTTCCGGAGTTTACACTGGAAACGGTCTATTTCGATTCCATTGATGCGGGTGAAATCGCTGCGCCTGTTTTTGTCGATTTAAACGGGGACGGTCTTGATGATCTACTGATAGGCAATTATCTGGACGGTGTCCTGTACTATCAGCATCAATCCGGTGGAACGACTGCCTTTACATTCATTGATACGCTTCGGGATAATCTCGGACAGAAGATCCAGGATGTCATCGGCGCCTATTGTCCGGCCTTTGCTGACCTGGATAACGACGGTGACTTTGATCTGTTTCTGGGTTCCGGTCAATCCGGACTGGCATTCTATCGCAATACCGGTTCTGCAACGAATCATCAATTTACGCGGGAGGAGGGATTGGATATCATGCCGGAAGGATTGATGAATGATTTCACACCGGTGCTGGCAGATATTGAAGGTGACGGGGATTATGATTTGTTTATGGGCAGCTCGGACGGCCCCATTATTTATTACCGCAATAAGGGAACCGCTTCCAGTCCCGATTTCCGGCTTGTGACCAATCAGATCTCTCTGGATTTTCTTGATTTCGGCCGTTATGCGGTTCCCCGTCTGGTCGATATCGACGCGGACCATGATCTTGATTTCTTTGTTAACGATAACAATGGCCAAATCTTTTTGCTGGAAAATACGGGAACCCAATCGGCGCCGATTTTCCAGCAGGACACCGCTCCATTTCTCAGGATTGAAAATGCGTGGACACTGTACCACACCTGGGCGGATATTGATGATGATTTGGATCTGGATTTATTTTTCGGGCTCTGGCTGGGCGGTACGGGGCGTATCCTGTATTATCAAAATACAGGCACGGCCAAGAATGCTATACTGGATTCGATAGGTTATTTGACAGATACCAACAGTGATTTTATCGACACACAGCGATTTGAATTTGCAGATATTGACGGTGATGCCGATCAGGATCTTTTTGCATGGGCCTGGACACCGGACCGTCAAATGAATGTGATTTTGAAGTATATCAATCAAGGCACGCCCGGATCCATGGATCTGGTGCTGTCGGATACATTACGGAATGCATCCGGTGCAATCATTGAAGGCTTCGATATCCATTTTGATTTTGTGGATCTGGACAGAGACGGTGACCAGGATCTCTGTATAGGCAACAGTGACGGACTGATTGTTTATTATGAAAATACCGGAACGGTCGCAAACGCGCAGTTCCAGCTTGTCGAAGGCAAGTTTGAAAATGTTGAAATGGGACTGAGCAGCCGCTGCATACCTGCTTTTGGTGATGTGGACGGAGACAATGATCTTGATCTGATCGCAGGACGGATGCATGGCGGATTCAAATTCTTCCGTAATCTTCATGAGGGAAATGTGGATATTTATACCGAAAATATTGCTCTCGGAAAGACAGCTACCGCCTCAATGGAGTATGAGAACCATCCTGCTGGATTGGCTGTTGATGGTGATGTGGAAACGAACTGGATAGCCGGAGAAGGGCCACCGCAGTGGATTGAAGTGGATTTACAGAATCCGTCGGTTATCGGTAAAATTCAACTGGTCGTGGATCAGGATCCTTCAGGAGAGACCGTACATCGAATCTGGGGTAAAGGAGCAAATGCCGAGGATGTATATGAACTGTTAAAGGAATTCCACGGCCTGACATCCATTCACGATACATTGACGTTTGTCCCCTATGTGGTGCTTGAGGATATTCAATTTCTGAAAATCGAAACCACTCTGAGTCCCTCCTGGGTGGGATGGTATGAAATTTTCGTATTCGGCGAATCAAATGAGACGGTCGATGTTAGTGATCGGAATACCGGCGGGCGTACTGGAACGTTTAAACTAAGCCGGAATTATCCCAATCCGTTTAATCCTATAACAAACATTGAATATGTACTTCCGCAGGCAGGCCAAGTTACTTTGATTATCTATAGTATTCTTGGTGAAAAAGTTCGAACACTGGTTGATGAAAAAACTCCAGCCGGTCACTTCGCAATCACGTGGGATGGAAAAGACGACTACGGGAATATACTCTCTTCGGGGGCCTATTTTTATCAGATCCAGGTTAGAAATCATGGTGAACTGGTTTATCGGAATACGGAAAAGCTGCTTCTTTTAAAGTAAAATCAAAAAACCTCCCGGCATGGATTACATAACTATGTCGGGAGGTTAAACCAATCACAAAAATTAAAACAGTGGCTATAGATAACGTCACTTTTAAAAATTTGCCATTTTGTTTTTTATCATTCCTCTTTTTTCTTATTGATAAATTCCTGTAGACGGCTCAGTTCCGCGTGTCTTGAAAACAACGATTCATTGCTTTCTTGATAGACATTCAAGCTTTCTTCAAAAGAAGATTTGTCGCGATTGATATAAAAAATCCCCAGCGGCAGTTTTTCCGTTTCGGAAGCGCGTTTGAACGCATCAAATTTATTTTTGGGATCATAGGATTTCTCCAAATAATAGGTGTTTTCCCTGAACCATTGATAAGTGTTAATCTTGTTGAACGACACGCAAGGATGAAACACATCGACCAATGCGTAGCCTTTGTGCTGAATGGCTTTTTTGAAAATCATTTTCATCTGATCCGTATCTACAGTGCTCGTTCTCGCTACAAAAGAAGCATTTAGAGCTATAGCCACTGTGATCGGATTTAGTGGTTCAAGAATAACACCGTTCACTTGCACAGGGGTAACAAATCCAAGCTGGCTGGTTGGTGAGGCCTGGCCTTTGGTCAGTCCATAGACCATGTTGTTGTGCACAATGTTGATGATATTCGGATTTCTTCGAATTGTATGGATAAAATGGTTTCCCCCTTCGCCGTACATATCACCATCGCCACTCTCCGCGATAACAGTTAGTTTGGGATTGACGGCCTTGATCCCAGTCGCCGGAGGAAGCGACCTACCGTGAAGTCCGTTGAATGTATGACATTTCAAGTAGTGGGGCATTTTGGCTGCCTGGCCGATTCCCGAAACGATCACCACTTCCCGGGGTTCGAGATCGAGTTCGGAAAGTGTTTCCTTTAAAACTTTCCATATGGTGAAATTTCCGCATCCGGGGCACCAGGCGATATCGATATTGCCTATATCATAGCTATTGATATCCATCATATTCTCCTATAGGTTCACTTTCTTTAAACGTTGGGTAAGTTCTTCCACAGAAAATGCCAGACCATCGTATTTCAAGAGTTTGATTGGGATGTCGATGTTCAATTGAGTCTTTATAATCTGGGCAAACTGAGCCGTGGCATTGTTTTCCACCATAACCAACCGTTTTGGTTTTTTAATAAGATCTGAGACGGACGGAGCAATCGGATAGACCTGCTTGAAATGCAGAACGGCCATTTTTTCAAGATTCACATTCCGAACAGATTCGAAGACGATATGAACCGTCGATCCCCAGCAGATCACCAGCGTTTCGCAGTCTTTCGGACCGATCCATTCAGGGGGCAGCGCTTCCCTGATAAGCGCATCCATTTTTTTAAGACGTTTATTCACCATATTCGTCCGAACATGACTGCTTTCCGTAATATGCCCCTCTTCATCATGTTCATCGCTATCCACCACAACCAGACCGTCTCCGTATCCCGGAATACCGCGCGGGGAAATCCCGTTTTTAGAAGGTGCGTACCGGATGTAATTTTGACCGGTTTTAATGATATATTCTTGATTTTTTATTTTCGAAAGATCCAGTTTGGGAATATTGTAATAGGAATCGATGAAATACTGATCCGTGAGAATGAAGACGGGGATCTGATATTGATCCGCCAGGTTGAATGCTTTCTGGGTCAGAAAAAAACCGTCTTCGAGGGTGCCCGGTGCAAAGATCACGCGTGGAAATTCACCATGGCCGGCGTGAAGCGCGAAGAGCAGATCACCCTGTTCGGTTCGTGTGGGCAAGCCAGTGGCGGGTCCAGGTCTCTGGGCAAGGTGAATCACAATGGGAGTCTCGAGCATACCGGCCAAGCTCAAACTTTCTACCATTAGGGCAAATCCGCCTCCGGATGTGGTGACCATGCTGCGTGCACCCGCATAGGATGCGCCCAATGCCATATTGATGGCCGCAATTTCATCTTCCGCCTGCTCTGCGATCACATGGAACGTTTCTGCATGCTGGGCCAAAAAGGTCAAAACCGGCGTGGATGGCGTCATGGGGTAGGAGGCGATAAAATGGCATCCGCCGGCCACAGCACCCAGACTGACTGCTTCCCCGCCGTTGAGAATCATTTCCTTTCCGATCTCCGGTTCTTTTTTAGCTTTTATATCGATTGTGAGATCAGAACTAAAATCGGAGGCTGTATCAATTCCCTTATCGATTGCGTTTAAATTTCGATCAATGATTTCCTTTTCTTTCTGATTGAAACTTTTTTTGACACATGAATGGACGAGGGATTTTTCGATTTGAAACAGTCCGGAGATTATCCCTACCGTAATCACGTTCGAATAGATGATTCCCCCGGTCTCTTTGGCAAGTTTGGACAGAGGGATATCCAGAATCCGGCAGGGCAGTTTTTCAACATCAGGCATCAGTTTTTCTTTTTCGCCAATGAGAACCGTCTCGTGTGAGATCCGATGAGAGACATGCTTTAAGGCATCGCGGTCTAGCGGAATTAATATGTCCATCCGGTCGATTAGCGCACTTACCGGTTTCGATGAGACCCGGATGGTAATAGAATTGCTCCCGCCTCGGACGCGGGACATGTATTCTTTGGTAGCAAAAATATTATGCCCTGCTTTTCTTAAAATCGATACCATCAGTTTTTCGGCAGTTTGAATGCCCTGTCCGGCTGGTCCGCACAGCACAATGGAAATGTCTTCTGATTTGATTGTTTTCATCTTTTCATCAACCCCGGAATAAAAGTGAGTAAATATTTTTAGAAATCAAGTGTTTCTTTTTATATGCACGAATAATAAAGAAGTGCCCAATTTTATCATGCTCATCAAAAATAGAATTTTTATACTGCTAACATTATCTTATCTGCCAATCCTCATTTTACAAATTGCGTCTTATATAAGAAACAAATTTCTGAATACAGACTTATATTTTTTAGTGAGAAACATTTATTTTTCTGTATGCAGAAACAATGCGTTTTAACAGTTTTTCTTATTCAATGCAAGTATAGTTGAGGGAGTCGTAATACCAAGAATATATTGAAAATAATAGAAACCGTTTAAAAAATCAAGAGAAATTCGAAAAAAATTCCAACCATAAAAAAGGCCTTGAATGATATCCAAGACCTTTTTGTCGGGGCGGAGGGATTTGAACCCTCGACCTCATGCTCCCGAAGCATGCGCGCTAGCCGGGCTGCGCTACGCCCCGATTTTCATAATGCCCAAAAAATTAATGACTCCCAGACACGCCAGTGTGACCACCACACCTGCGATTAAAACACCGGCAAAAATGCAGGGAATCGCATATTTCAGCTTGATCCCAAAAATAAATGCCGCCACCGATCCTGTCCAGGCGCCTGTTACAGGCAAAGGAATGGCCACAAATAGAATCAGTCCCAATGCCTCGTACCGTTGAATAACCTTCCCCCTTTTTCTGGTCCGATTGAAAAGCCATGTAAAAAAACGGTCGAACAACCGGTACCGGCTCAGCCATTTTGAAACCGGCTCCAGCAGGAGAAGAATGGGAATAATCGGAATAAAGTTGCCGATCACCGCGTACAGATAAGCTGTCGCCCAGTGAAGCCCTCCCCCGATCGGCGGTGAAGTTAGCGCCCACGGAATGGCGCCGCGTAATTCGGCAATCGGCAGCATGGCAATCAGCATTGTGACAACCTCTGCTGGAACGTTTTTAAGAAAATGAACAATCGAATCGACCATCGAAATAATTTACCTTTTTCCCCTGAGAAGCTTGCCTATCAAACGGCAAAAACGCAATGTATCCGGCAGACGTCTGATCCTGCTTTTATAGGCTGTCTTGACAACACTGATGGGACAAAATCCGATCTTGAAACCCTGCCGCGCCGCCTTGACAAGCAATTCCGTTTCCGTTTCAAAATGATTCGTATCGAGTACGATCTCTTCAATGACCCTTCTTCGTATCAGACGGAATCCGCATTGGCTGTCAAAGATCCGCCGTCCCACAATCGATGAGATAATCAGAGAACTCAATCGATTGGATAAAATCCGGTCCGCCGGCATTTCACAAATACGGAACGAACGCATTCCCATAACCATATCGCATCCGGTTTCCTGCATGATGAATAAAAAAGAAGGAATAAAATCCGGATCGTGCTGTCCGTCCCCGTCAATGATGATGACGCCTTCCATGCCATCCGACAGCGCCAGTTGAAATCCGCTCTTGATTGCGGCGCCTTTACCCAAATTCGATTCGTGATGGTGAGCAATTACCTTTTCTTTTCTGGCAATCTCAGCCGTCCTGTCCGTGGACCCATCATCAATCACATAGATGTGTTTTCGCGGCACATGGCGGAAACATTTTGAAAGAACGTTGTGGAGTTGTCTGTCAATATTGTAACCGGGAATGACAATTCCGACTTTCATTCGCTGACTCTATTACTCAAATCCATTATTAAAAAAGAGCAGCATAAAACCACTCAGTTTATTTCTATGAACAACCACCGCGACAATTGCATCAGTAACGGTTTCAATAATGCCACAAAATATAATCATCTGTTCAATGATTTGCAACCCATTTTTCGCTAATCCGGAGAAAATTGGAGGGCAAATTATTTTATAATTGGCATTTATCAAAGCATTTCAAAATTCAATCAATCGCTTTATTAATGTTTCATAATTTAATCCCGATTTTCTTAATATCCTTTTTGCATTCAATCAACAACAAATTGCTATTTTATAGAAAATTATTACGAGTGACAAGTTCTTAATTAACAAAAGATTATAACTGTTTGTGAAATATGTCATAAATTTCACATATCTGTTAACAATATGGCACATCGTTTGCGTATAAGCAAACCGAGCTCAAAGTTATAAATTTTTAATATATTAACAAGGATCCTTAAACTGTTTAAAACACACCAAAAAACCAATACGGCCTGCCGAAAAAATCCGTTTCATTTTCCTCGTTTTTTTCTCGGATACGTGATTACGGGTTTCATCCTCTTTTTGGCCTTTACGGCACCGGCTCTCGCACAACCGGAAATGGATGTAGACGATCCCAATACAAATCCTTTTGCCAGCGGCGATACATGGGATTGCGGCAGTGTGGATGTAGGAACCAACGGCGTCAATCAAACATTCCGGATTTACAACAACGGAACGACAAATCTGACTCTCACAGTGCCTCTGAGTGTCACGGGCCCCGATGCAGGTGAGTTCCAAATCAGGCGGCAGCCTGGCAGCCCGATTGCAAGCGGGAACAACGACAGGATGCGTGTGCGACTTGTTCCCGCATCTTTGGGTCCGAAAACAGCACAGATTCTGATTGCGAACAACGACAGCGACGAAAATCCTTATGTCATCAACCTCACCGGAACAGGGATGGGACCGATTATTTCCGGCACCGTGACGGACGGTACAAATCCGATTGTCGGCGTCACGATCTCATTTTCCCACGACGGCCTGACCGAAACCACCGACACCAACGGCAATTACAGCCACATGGTGATCAGCGGGATTTCTACTACTATTACGCCAAGTAAAACCGGGTATGGAAACTGGACCCCCGCATCTATCACGCTCAACAATGTCACAGCAAACCAGACCGGTCAGAATTTTCAGGGTACTTTGCTGGCAGCTGAAATGGATGTCCAGGGCAATGGTACTTCCATCGCGGACGGCGACGCGACACCGGATGTTTCGGATGACACAGACTTCGGAAACGCAAACATTGCCGGAGGAACGGTAAACCACACATTCACCATCATAAACAGCGGCGGAGCAGCTTTAAACCTGACCGATCTCTCTCCGTACGTGGTAATCGGCGGCACACATGCCGCGGACTTTACATTAACAGCCAATCCATCCACACCGGTTGCTTCGGGCGGCGGTTCCACAACATTCACAATCCGGTTCGATCCTTCCGCAACCGGAGTGCGCACAGCTACAATCAGCATCGCCAACGATGATTCCAATGAAAATCCATACAATTTCAGCATTCAGGGAACCGGAATCACCGCACCCGAGATGGATGTCCAGGGCAATGGTACTTCCATCGCGGACGGCGACGCCACACCGGATGCAGCGGATGATACGGAATTCGGTAGTGCGGACATCACCACAGGAACCGTCTCACACACATTTACAATCGGAAATTCAGGGAACGGAAATTTAAATCTGACCGATCCGTCTCCCTACGTAACCATCGGCGGGACACACGCCGGAGATTTTACATTAACGGCCAATCCATCCACACCGGTTGCTTCGGGCGGCGGCACCACAACATTCACCATCGAATTCGATCCCTCGGCTGTCGGACTTCGGACCGCCACGATCAGCATTGCCAATAACGATTCGAATGAAAATCCGTACAATTTCAGCATTCAGGGAACGGGCACAGCCGTATCCGAAATGGATGTCCAGGGCAACGGCACTTCCATTGCGGATGGGGATGCGACACCGGATGTTTCGGATGACACAGAATTCGGCAGTGCGGATATTTTAGGAGGAACTGTCTCCCATACATTCACAATCGAAAATACGGGAAACGGAGTGCTAAGCCTGACCGACCCATCACCCTATGTGGTCATCGGCGGAACCCATGCAGCGGATTTTACATTAACGGCCAATCCGTCTACACCGGTTGCTGCAGACGGCGGCACAACCACATTTACAATCGAATTCAACCCCTCGGCTGTCGGACTTCGATCCGCCACAATCAGCATCGCCAACGATGATTCGGATGAAAATCCGTATAACTTCAGCATTCAGGGAACGGGCACGGTCATCGCTGAAATGGATGTTCAGGGCAACGGCAGTTCCATTGCCGACGGGGATGCAACACCGGATGTTTCGGATGATACAGAATTTGGAAGTGCGGATATTGTCACCGGAACGATCTCGCATACTTTCACCGTCGAGAATACTGGATCTCTTGACCTGAATCTGACCGATCCCTCCCCGTACGTGGTAATCGGCGGCACGCATGCCGCGGACTTTACACTGACAGCCGATCCATCCACACCGGTTGCTTC
>CAZTZL010000045.1:2860-23180 GCA_964617625.1 uncultured bacterium | reverse complement strand
GTTTCAATATACCAAATACAGGAATTTTGCTTTTAAAAGAGCAACCAACATGACCTTTATGTTTGCCGCCAAAATAACTTTCATCAAGTACTATTTCGCCATGAAATTGTTTCATTTGTTACTCTTGATGAAAAGTTATGACTTGTCTGATTTGAAAGAAGTATTTGTTAATTGTATTATGATTGATACGTATCCGGTTTTGCATTTAAATATACCGAAAAAAACAGGAGTGGTTGAAATTGAAACAAAACTGGCAGAAGCTAAAAAAATATTCATGCAAAAATATCTATTATGGAAATGCAGTTGAAATCAAGATAAAATTAAAATAGTGGAATTTGTGTTATTCGGCAGAAAATATTCTCAGTCATTACTTACGACCAGAGGTTTTAATATGGGGATATTTATGATGAAAGCAAAAATATTGGTCTTTATTCTACTGTATGTTTGTGTGGGTCAGGCAGCACAGCGGGAAATAATGGTGTTCAGGAATCTAACGCCGGAAATGGGTTTGTCTCATGGTGATGTGCTCTGTATTTATCAGGATCATGAGGATTATATCTGGATCGGAACAGCTGACGGATTAAACAAATACGACGGCATTGAGTTTACCACTTATAAATACAACAGAAATGATACATGTTCTTTATTCAGTAATTATATAAACAGTATAAAAGAAGACAGTTATCACAATTTATGGATTGGTACTGCCAGGGGCTTGTGTAGATATAATCGGGACAAAAATAACTTTGAAAGAATCACTTTTTATGATAATCACAACAACAAGGATGAGAATTCCATTACCGAGATATTTGAAGATCAGGATAAACAATTATGGATCGGTTGCGGTCAGGGTGTTTTTGTATTTGACCGGGATGAAAAGATATTCTATACCTGTTTTGAAGAGACAATTGCCCCAAACAAATTGCGCTCCTGTTCTGGAATATGCCAGGATAAAGATGGCAATATCTGGCTTTCATTTTATAATTCCGAAGACTTTGGACTTATAAAATATAATTCTGTGACAAATAAAATCACTTCGTATAATACAAGGCATCGGGATATTCAATTAAAAGAAAATGGCATTTACTCTTTAATGGCAGACAACCAAAACAACATCTGGATCGGCTATGTCTCCAAAGGTTTGGATGTTTATAATATGAAATCTCACATTCTGAGAAATTATCAACAGAATAACCGCAATAAAAATAGCCTGAACAACAACAGTGTATTTTCCTTTGCACAATCCAAAAGCGGTACCATCTTAATTGGTACGAATGGAGGTGGGTTAAATGTGTTCGATCCCGAGACGGGGATATTCAGCCATTATACAGCGACTGAATCCGAAAGATCCGTGATCAGCAATACCATCCAAGACATATACATCGGAGAGGACGGTATCGTATGGATCGGATGCTGGGGAGGCGGTGTCAGTATATATGACAAACGCTTTGAGCGGTTTGCTCTATACAGGCATGACAAACAGGATGTCCATTCATTATTTGGCAACTCGATAACCAGTTTTACACAGGATTTAAATGGCAATATCTGGATCGCAACAGACGGAGGAGGAATAAATCTCTTCGATACAACAGAAAAACGATTTACCAATTTTCGAAGTCGTAAAGATGATCCGCGAACCCTTTCAAATGATAAAGTCCTGGCTGTTGAAGCTGATGATAAAGGAGGTCTGTGGGTGGGTATGTGGAGGGGGGGATTAAATTATTTTCAAATCAGAGGTAAAAGACTGATTTTAAAAAGGAAATATCCAACAGTTGATGAAAATGATCCGAACAGTCATTCAGTATTCAATATATATTGCGACAAGCGAGGTAACCTGTGGGTTGGAACCTTTCAAACCGGCCTTTATTTATATGATCCGGTCTCATTTAAGTTTAAGAAGCTTCATCTTAATTATCCTGAAGGCAGAGGTTTTTTATTTAATGGAATCCATGATATATTAAATGACAGTGAAGGGAATATCTGGCTGGCCACTGAGGGAAGCGGATTGATGAAAATCGAGCAGCAAACCGGGAAATGCAGGTTTTTTGTCCGCGATAAAAACGACAGTACCAGCCTGATCAGCAATTACATAAACGTGGTGCATGAGGACAGTTATAACCGTTTATGGATCGGTTCATTTGAGGGCGGTTTAAGCCTTTTTAACAGACAATCAGAAACCTTTATTAACTTTACCACGGATCATGGTTTGCCAAACAGTACAGTAGTCGGGATCCTTGAGGACAGCCACAACAATTTATGGATCAGCACCAACAATGGACTGTCAAAGATTGCTGTTGATTCTGTAAATGGACAGATACAACTTTCTATGCGTAATTATACTGTTGAGGACGGTTTGCAGAGCAAAGTCTTCAACCGCTGGTCTTTTTTTAAAAGCCGGTCAGGGGAAATGTATTTCGGTGGCATCAATGGTTTCAATGTTTTTCATCCGGACAGTATCAGGGACAATACGTATGTTCCTCCTGTACATATAACCGATTTTCAGTTATTTAACAAACCCGTGCCTATTGGCAAGGATGATTCACCTTTAAAGAAACACATATCACAGACTGAGGAGCTGATACTGAACTATAATCAAAATTTCTTTTCATTAAAGTTTATTGCCCTGAATTATATTTTCAGCGAAAAAAATCAGTATGCCTATTTTATGGAGGGCTTTGATAAAGACTGGAACAATATCGGCAATAAACGAGAAGCCACCTATACCAATATCGGACCGGGGCGTTATGCGTTCAAGGTAAAAGGCTCGAATAATGACGGATTGTGGAATGAAGAAGGTAAAACACTTCATATTGTGATCAAGCCCCCGTTCTGGCAGACCTTGTGGTTTAGAGGTGTTATACTTTTTCTCGGAATCCTGACCGTTCTGGCAATTGTTGAATTCAGGATTCACGGCATCAATAAACAGAGAAAAAAGTTGGAGCAACAGGTCGAGGAGAGAACGAAAGCGTTACAGAAGTCCAATATCGACCTTGAAGCACAGCGATCCGCGGTGCAGAATTATGCAAAAGCACTCGAACGGTCGAATAAAGACCTCGAGGCATTCAGCTATTCTGTGTCTCATGATTTACGCGCGCCATTGAGGGCAATGAGCAGCTTTAGTCAAATACTGCTTGAAGAATATAATGAAAAGCTGGACAGCAAAGGTAAAAATTATCTTGAACGAATTCACAATCGAAGCCATCAAATGGGGAACCTTATTGATGATTTGTTGAAACTGTCCCGTGTGACACAGGGCGATTTATTCCCTGAAGATGTGGATCTGAGCCTTATGATAAGATCCCTGGCCAAGGAATTTCAACAGATGAGCCCTGCCAGAAAGGTTCAATTTATCATTGAAAAAGATCAGCATGTGAAAGGGGACAAACTTCTTTTGGAAATTATGCTGAGAAATTTATTGGACAATGCCTGGAAATTCACTTCAAAAAAGAAAAACACAAAAATTGAATTTGGATCCATGCAGAAGGATGAAAAGAGTATTTTCTTTATCAAAGATAACGGTATTGGTTTGGATATGGATTATGCGGATAAATTATTCGAGACTTTTCATCGTCAGCAAACTGAATTTGAAGGAACAGGTATCGGACTGTCCACCGTTAGACGAATTATAGAACGGCATGGGGGTAAAGTATGGGCCGAAGGAAGGGAAAACAGGGGGGCCACTTTTTATTTTACTTTTTAGGAATAATTTGAAATTTAATAAAATGATAGCAATAAAAATTCGTGATCTTTTCACCTTTAAAGTTTATTCATAGCGATGAGCCATTTCTGTAAAGGTGTTGACATGAATCGATTTTTCTGTTACATTTTGGGTGTCTGAGAGCATCTTTTGCTTCCTTTCAGATTTTTATTAAATCCAAAAGTAAAGGTAAAAGCATGTTTGCTTTTTTCAGGTCCCTATGTTTTCATAAAAAGGTCACCAATAATTACTACTATCAAAGTATTAAATCATGATAGTCAAACCACTAAAATAGACATATTAAAAGGACCACCCAAAGAAAATGAATATTTACGCTCTTATTATATTAACGACTCTCCTGCTTGATATACTTCTCAATATCACGGCGGATCTGCTGAACCTGAAAAATTTGAAGACCACACTCCCGAAAGAATTTAAGGGAATTTACGATCCAGAAGCGTACCGGAAATCCCAGGAATATACAAGAACCAACACCTATTTCGGCTTTATCACATCGTCATTCAGTCTCACTCTGACACTGATATTCTGGTTTTCAGGCGGATTTAATTATCTGGATCAAATCATCCGAGGATTCGATCTTCATCCGATCTGGAGCGGTTTGATCTACATCGGCACACTGATGTTCTTAAAAGCGATTCTTTCTCTGCCGTTCGAGATTTATTCCACATTTGTGATCGAAGAACGATTCGGTTTCAATAAAACCACCCCCTTGACATTTATACTGGATCAGGTTAAAATGCTGGCTCTCTCTCTGGTTATCGGGGGACCGCTTCTTGCAGGAGTCCTGGCTTTTTTCCAGTATGCCGGAACCCTGGCCTGGCTGTACTGCTGGATCGTTTTCGTCCTGTTTACGCTTTTTATCCAGTTCATCGCGCCAACCTGGATCATGCCTCTCTTCAACAAATTCTCACCGCTCGAAGATGGAGAATTAAAAGAACAGATATTGGATTATGCACGCGATGTAAAATATTCGCTTTCCGGAGTCTTTATCATGGACGGCTCGAAACGCTCCGCCAAGTCCAATGCCTTTTTTACCGGATTCGGCAAAAACAAACGCATCGCTCTTTTTGACACATTGATGGAAAAACATCCGATTCCGGAAATCGTGGCCATCCTTGCGCATGAAATCGGACATTATAAAAAGAAACATATTATCAAAGGAATGGTCATAAGCATACTTCACACGGGAATTGTTTTTTATCTGCTCTCGATATTTTTAAGTAACAAAGGCCTTTTTCAAGCTTTTTATATGGAACACATCTCTATCTATGCGGGACTGCTTTTCTTTGGCATGCTCTACTCCCCTGTTGAATTGATACTATCGATCTTCATGAATATCTTTTCAAGAAAAAATGAATACGAAGCGGATCAATTTGTGAAGGACACTACCGGAAAATCTGAAGACATGATACATGCGCTGAAAATCCTTTCGGTGCACAATCTTTCAAATCTCACACCCCATCCATTTTACGTATTTCTTAATTACTCGCATCCTCCCGTGCTCCAGCGCATCCGGAAAATCCGGGATGCCGATAACAATGTCTGACTTAAATTAAAAAAGGAATGTCTCCCAAAAAGAGACATCCCCTTTTTTCTGATTAAGAAATAGACCGCAGCGGGTTTCTTGTATTTACCTGCCGATTACAATCTGCCGTTCGTCAATGTCATTTTTTGAATATAACTTTGATTTCCGAATTCCGCATGCACAAAATAGATGCCCTGCGGAAGAGAGGAAAGCTGCATCCTTTTTTCCAATGTCGGTTCAGACTTGTTGCCATTTAAATGTGCGACTTCACGGCCAAGAATATTGTAGATCGCAATATGATAATTTCCGGTTTGCGGACTGTGGAGATGAAACCGGATCGAACCGGAACTTGGATTGGGAAACAGCTGAAATCCTGTATCCTGTAATTGGTTTTCACCCGAAACGGAAGTCGCCCCGGAGACGAGCAACACGGGACCGTAATCGTCCGCATTCTCCCAATGGCTGTTATAGCGCGCTGCGGTGACCCACACCGAACCGAAAAAATTGTCCCTTGTCTTTGGATTCTCATCCGGATCGTCATTCTCGCATATGGCCAAAGAAAGCCCCATGAGCTTTCCCGCTGCAAGCTGAACGCGCGAGGCTTCCGGATCACTGTTCACATAGGTATCGTCGTACACCTTGAGAGAAAACTCACGGACATACTGATCGCCGTCTTTCCTTAAAGCAAAATCCGGTAAATGAGCCGCATAATTCACATGGCTCCAACTCGTCCCGGCTAAATCACCAACAAAATGTTCCGTAGTTACCTGGCCGTCTTCCGGGAAATCAGCATAAATGTGATAGGAGAATGCGTTCTCCGCATTGGTTCCCCCCTGATCGAATATATGATCACCGCCTGAACGATCCTCATCAATGAACACCTCGGCAATATCATAATTGTAAACATCGGCTGTGGAACCGTCTGGTTTAAAGCCATCTACACCCACATCGTCATGCACTTCAATTAAAAAATAGAGCAGATTTTGAACCGAGGACCAGATCACTTTATAACTTCCTTCATAATCGTCCGACGACACACTTCCACCATAGGGAATCCAGACCTGATCGATGGTCTGCCAATTTACCGTTTGCCAGCAAGCATCGCCACTCGATCCATCTATAATCGGTATATTGTTCTGAACATCGGGAATACGAACCGTATCATCCTGTGTTGTAACATTGTCTGGACGCGCAAAAGCCAGGCCCGAAACCAGTAATAAAACACCCGTCAACACTGCAAAACTTCGATTCAGTTTCATTAAAACCTCCAATCAATTATAAACATTCCACTTCAATAGTAAATTAATATAAGGAATAAATCTATTTTATCTTCAAATATTTTGTTTTCATTTTTAATATTTTTAAGGATTCCCGAAACACTGTTTCAACCTTCACATTCTGAACAGATTGATTCTCTCCGCGAATGGCAATGAAACCATCTCCCCAGGGTTTCCAGGAAGCGGGATCCGTGGGTCCAAAAATAGCGACCAGGGACGTTCCGACCGAAGCAGCCACATGCATCACACCAGTATCATTGCATAAAAACAGATCCAATTGAGAAAACAGAGCCGTATCGTTTCTCAGTGAAATCCTCGGAGCAATCTGATAATGAGCCTTCATTGCGTTTCTCATTGTTTCGATGAGTTTTTCTTCATTGGGACCTTGAAAAAGAATCACATTGACATCAAGCTTTTTTACCAGTTGATCTGCTACCTCGGCAAATTGTTCGGCCGGCCAGCGATTTTCAAGTTTTCCGGCTCCGGGTTGAATTCCTAAAATTGGACGGCCCGGTTTCTTCACGAGATCATTGATACTGGATTTGGCCCGTTCTTGTTCCTCAGGCGTAAGACCAATTTCTTCCTTCAGGTTTCTCGTGTCCACACCGATATATCGAACAATGTCGAGATTACGTTCACTCTGATGTTTCTCTTTGCTGTCATAGGGTGCGATCAAATTATAAAAAAAATTCCGAGTACAGCCCTCGAACCGTTTATGTTCCGAACCCAGCACCAGAGGCGCGCCGCTGAGATTGGCCATGATGTCACTGGAGAGAGAATGGGAAACCGTATTCAGTACGACAGCAAGATCAAATCCTGATCGGAGTGCCTGCCAGAAATGAATTGCCTTCTTCGGTGTCCATCTGAAAAGATATTCCTGAAATGTGAGGACTTCATCAATCCAGGGGTGATTCCGCAGGATTTGTTGAGTGTAGTCACGAACGATAACGGTGATATGAGCGTCAGGAAATTTGGCTTTCAATGCGCGAAACACCGGTGTGGAGAGCAGCAGATCTCCAAGCTGATCGTGCTGACGGATCACCAGTATACGTTGTATGTGAAAACCATTCAATACATCGGGACCAAGTGGTTCTTTTCCGATATGGTTCTCTAACAGTCGCAGACAATTGCCCTTAAAATAACGTTCAATACGTGTCCAGAGACGCAAACGACCCAATCCTTTCGTTGATTTTCAATTGTTCAAGAAAATAGGATTCAGTATCATCGACCATACGTTTCAAAGTAAATCTTAGGCGGACTGTTTCACGGCCATTCTTCCCCATTTTTCTGCCTTGTGCCGGATGATTGAATAATTTTCTCATGGCATCCTGAAGATCTTCTGAATCGGATGGGGAAACCAGATACCCTTCCCTGCCTTCACTGATAATTTCGGGCATGTTGCTCACATTGGTCGTGATCACAGGCTTTCCTGCTGCCATTGCCTCGATAAGCACAATCCCGAATCCCTCCCAGAGGGATGGTAAAACAAGTGCATCAATGCTCTTCATGATATCAGGAATATCATCCCGAAATCCCGCAAAAACAACCTGCCCTTTGCATTGACCAGCCATCTTTTCAAGCCTGGATCGAAGTTTCCCCTCACCAACCATCAACAGAGTTGTATTGCGATTTTTTTGCGAGAGCATAGCAAAACTTTCCAATAACGTTTCGACTCCCTTTCTCTTGTCCAGTTGTCCGACAAATCCATAAAGATAATTTTTACCCGGAATTCCGAGCTCGGTTCTGGGATTCTTTTTAGTAGATCCCGAAAATCGTTTCATTTCGATTCCGTTATAGATCACGCGGATTTTTTCCGGATTCAGCCAGTAACAATTTTTCATGAGCGTTTGTTTTGTGGAAAGTGAATTTGCGATGACCCCGGAAGCGATGTGATTATATGAAAAACGGTATGCGGCAGTATTTTTTAACGGATAATCGATACCGCGTCTCGGAACAATTGCCCGGATTCCTGCCAGCCGCGCGGCAATGCCTCCGAATCGAAGTTCTTTGTCCATATTCGTGCAAACGATATCGATCTTAAGTTTACGGATCAATTTCCACGTCCGATATATCAGAATCGGATCAAAATCCCCGCGAAAGCTCAAAGTAAAAACAGAAAAACCTTTGCGTTTGGCGCGGTTTTCAAGTGGTACATCTGGACGGCATAACAATGAGACATAATGGCCGCGTTCCCTGAGTGCATGCATCATGGTGAGCAGCCAGATTTCTCCGCCTCCGAACATCCGAATGGAATTGATAAAAAGGATTCGCATCAAGTGACTCTTTATTGAAATAAAACAATTATAATATAGTAAAAAACAGGAAAATGACCAACCAAAATAAAAAAGCGGAACACATTGGCATTCCGCTCAAAAAAACTCTTAATATCAAATTTGAGACTTACAGATTGTCTCCCTGATATTCGTTAAAAAGTTTGCATACAGCTGGAATATATTCCCGTGTCTCGCTCCATAAAAAATGATCATCCTTGCCGTTGGCAATCCAGATCGAAGCATGCTTCTCACCCGCATTGTATGCTGCAAGCGCACCATCCAAACCATACCGCTGTAAAAGCATGGCGAGAAATCTTGAACCGGCTCGAATATTATAGATGGGATTAAACAGAACTTCTTCCGGAGTCGTCCATGGAAGGCCCTCGGATTCTGCCAGAAAATAGCCGGTGACAGGCATGATCTGCATAAGTCCCATCGCCCCGGCTTTCGAAATAATTTTTGGATCCCAGGTTCCGGCGCTTTCGTGTGTGATCAATGCGCAAAGCAAATCAATATCCAGATTGGTGTATTTGATCGACATCTCATAGATTTCATTCGCGATGTCGTACATATCGGAAGAAGAAAGATTGGAATTATGACTGTTGATGATCTTCATAATTTTCTGAAGTTTGTATTGCCGTACACTGTCTATGTTCATCGCAGAACGAAGATTCACAATTTCGTAGCCCAGCTTATTCATTTGATGGACAGAATTACGATACGAAAGGTACATACGGAAAACAGAAGCTATAAAAATTAACAAGACAACAAGGCCGGCACCGAAAATCAACCAGTGTTTTGGCAGAGACAATCGTACAAGATTTTTTTTTCGTTTTGTAGCAGTATCCTTTTCTTGTTCAATGGGTCTCTTTTTTACGCTCGAATTCATTTATTCTCCTCAGTTCAATAAAGTATTACTCTGAAATATCACGCATGATAAATCAGATACTATAAAAACTGATATAGCATTTGCAATTATTATACCAGCATTATATTTCTACAAGATTTTATTGATTTATTTTTTGGTGCTTTTCCAGGTCAATCTGGGAAGAAAAAATAATCCGATGAAGGTTGGAATTAATATATTTATTGCGAAAAGAAGGATTGAACTGTTAAATGCAGTGACTTTCTCTACATGAAATTTCAAAAAGAAAAACATGGCGGCGCCTTCCCTGATACCCAGATCTGCCAGGGAAATGGGCAGCAGGGTCTTTGCCAGAATGGTAGCTGTCGTGGCAGTCAGAGCGGTTGTCCATGAAATTTTTTGAAACGCAAAAGCCAGCAAACAAAATTGGACGATGAATATGCAATAAAATACAATGGTATAAATAAAAAATTTTCTCGCGTCTGCTCTTGTGAAATGATCCATACAACTGATGAGTTGTTTCATCTTGTCCCGGGCAGGAAGAAAGATTGAAATATGATACAGAAATGTCCGCATCCAGCCAGGATGGAGCCCGACTATGACGCACGCCAATCCAATAATCACTCCTGCTGTAGCCAGGGGAATCATCATGAAGGTCGAATAATTAAAAAGATAGCAGATCAGAAGAATGATACCCCACAATCCCCCGGTCAAAATGACAATAAATGCATAAAATTTATCGATGATCAAAAGCCCGATTGCCTGCAGCCGGTCGATCTGTCTTAAAAAAAGAGAACGGCCCAATTCACCAATACGTCCGGGAGTGACAAATCCGGCCACCAGTCCCCCAAAGAACGAACTGATCGATTCAGAAACCGGAACATCTTTTTGAACCAGTTTGAGAAGGAAATGCCATCGATACCACTGGATGAAAAGATTCGGGAATAATAGAATCACGGCCAGAAAAATAAACAGAGGATTTTGTGGATTCCGAAACGCCGTGTAGATCTCTTTAAAATCGACTTTCCCTGCAACAATCAGCATGACAGTCACTGTGATTACCAATTTTAAGAACAGAACAACCCATTTCTTTTTCATCCGCATGGAAAGCCTTTTTTAAGTGAACATCCTTTCAATCTGTAATTCACATTTCCAGATTGACATAAAAATAACCCGTTATACAAAATTCAGAATGGCATCAAAAAAGGATCGTTTTGTAAAAACAAAGTTGAATGTCGTTCCTGAGATACCCAAAGTCGAATTTCCAAGATGGAAAACATTCTTTCATAAATTCAGGAACGTCGGTTACAAATTTTACCCTTTTTAATGATTAACCTGAACGTTGCACAACGGGTTAAAATACAAAATATTCAAATGTTTTTCAAGAAGAAATAATTTAACTTATTCCTTCATTTTGAGATAAATGCTTCCACCGGAAGTTCTCAGGTACATGAGAGGACCACCCCCATTCACCTTCCCGCGAAGAACATTTGAACTGATTTCACCCTGTAAAGAAATCGGATGATCGGTTTTGATTCCTCCGCCGCTTGTTTTGGCATCGACATCGAATTTAATATTTTCGGCCAGAGTAACCGTGATGCCGCCGCCGGAAGTCTGGAATTTACAATCTTCCACGGGCTGTTCACTGATCATCGCCGAAACAGGGCCGCCCGAAGTAGCCACGTCTATGGAACCTTTCACCTCATCGACATGGATACTGCCACCGGAGGTTCTTGCATAAATATTCCCCATGACTTTACCAAGGCGAATACTTCCACCTGATGTTTTAACATCGACGCGCCCGTCACACGATTCCACAGACACACTGCCGCCGGAAGTTTTTCCCGTAATCGGTCCGCGAATCGAACCGAAATTGAGACTGCCCCCGGAAGTGCTGGCCTCTACTTGACCTTCCAATTCACTGACCGAGACCGAACCTCCCGCCGTAGAAAGATCGAGATTATATTTGTTCGGCACAGTCACATAAAAACGAACCTGAATGTTTTTCGCGATGGAATCCCAAAAATTCCACATATCCCGGGTGTATTCCGCCTTGACATTAACATCTTTACCGTCCTGCCGGAATTCCACATTGAAATCATCAAAAAAACTTTGCAATTTCTTGCTGTTTGAACTTTTAAAATCGATCCCGACCTCAACCTGGTCACTGTTATTGGTCTTTACCTCAATCGAACCGATATCCGTTTCCAGCGTCAGCGTCCCGCCTTTTCCTACTGAAAAAGATTTTTTCATATCGCCATCAATTTTCCCAAACGCCTGAACGGCGACGAACAAAACAAAAACAGGCCACAAACACCAGATTCTTCTTACAAACATGGGAATTCTCCTTTCATTAATTAGGATCACAGGATAAAATACGGAAATCCGCTTAAAAAGTTATTCTAATTTCTATTTTATTGGATGCCTGAAAGACGAAAAAGGTTGACATGTTTCTTATGGCAGGATCTGGCACCGGGGACAAATGAACTGGGATGTGGAACCGGTTTTAATCTTATCTATTTTTGTACGGCAAACCGGACAGGGTTTATTCTCCTGATAACCGATAGACATCCGGTCCAAACCGTATTCCCCTTTCTCTCCGAAAAAATCGAGCTCGTAACTGCTGGAACCCAGGGCGATCGATTCCTCCAAAACTTCCCGGATCGCACGATAAAGACCATGTTTCTCCTTTTCGGTCATTAAGTTGATTTCCCGAAGAGGATGCATTCGGGCCCTGAACAGGATCTCCTGTATATAAAAGTTACCGATACCGCGAATCTTCTTTTGATTCAAGAGAAATGATTTTATATTCCCTCGTTTCTTAGTCAGGAAGGATATAAATTCTTCTTCGGTAATATTCAGCGGATCCGGCCCGAGTGATGCGGTCATGGGATGGGTTTCATTTTTAAGAACCAGATGAAAATAGCCAAACCACCACAGCGTCACATAAAATCCTGTTTCATCTGAAAACCGGACGATCAAACGGCTCTTCTCCGGCGGCTTCTGCGGTTTTTTAAAATAACAGATCTCTCCTCCCATGCCGAGACTAACCAGAAACCGGACCTGATGATCCAGCAATATTTCGATCCATTTTCCCAAAGGGAAAACACGTTCGACCTTTCGTCCGGAGAGATATTTCATATAATCTTCTGCGGGGCGGTTGCCGCACTTGGGCTGTATGATGGACACCAACCGCACTTCCTTTTTCCGAATGGTTCTGTCCATCTCTTTTGCAATCACAACAATTTCGGGCAGTTCAGGCATGACGAAATATTATCATTCCGGGTATATCCCGGAGCCTTATAATAATCAAAAGATAAAAAATCCTGCTTTCTCAGAAACAACAAATGCGCAGTATTCATTCTTTAAACATTTCTTCGATTTCAGTAAGTTCATCCACATGGAATTGAAGATTCTCCAGTGTTCGCACATTGGTTTCAAGCTGTTCCACAGAGCTGACTCCGACCACCACAGATGTAATTTTGGAATATTTGAGTACCCATGCAAGCGCCATCTGTGAAAGAGTTTGTTTTCTCATCTTGGCGATTTCATTGAGTTTTCCGATAATGTGAAGTTTGTCCTCTGTGATTTCTTCTTTCTTTAAAAAACCGTGGACTTTTGCTGCCCGGGAATCTTTCGGGATGCCATTCAAATACCGGTCAGTCAGCAAGCCCTGAGCCAAAGGAGAAAAGGCAATGCTGCCTATGCCGTTCTCTTTCAGGACTGAGAACAGTCCGGCTTCGGCGTTCCTTTGAAACAACGAGTACTTGAATTGATGGACAAGGCAGGGTGTTCCAAGATTTTTCAGGATGCGGATTGCTTCAAGAGTTTTCTCGGGAGAATAATTCGATATGCCGATGTACAGGGCTTTTCCGCTTTGCACGGCCTGATGAAGCGCTGACAGGGTTTCTTCCAGAGGCGTTCCCGGATCATACCGGTGCGAATAAAAAATATCAACATAATCGAGCCCCATTCTTTTCAGGCTTTGATCGAGACTGGCGAGCAGATATTTCCGCGATCCTCCGTCTCCGTAAGGCCCCGGCCACATCTCATAACCCGCCTTGGTGGAAATGATCATTTCATCGCGAAAACCGGCCAGATCGTTTTTCAATGCCCGGCCGAAAATTTCTTCGGCGGAACCGGGAGGTGGACCGTAATTGTTGGCCAGATCAAAATGGGTAATTCCCAGATCGAACGCTTTCTGCAGTATTTTGCGGCTGTTTTCATATTTATCGACACGGCCGAAATTGTGCCATAGCCCCAATGAAATCGCCGGCAGTTTCAAACCGCTGTTGCCGCATGGATTGTACTGCATCTTTTCATATCGATTCTCTGCGGGAATATATGCCATTACTCACCCCATTATTTTTAAAAGTTCAGATAATGTAACTCTGAATAATTATTACCCGTCCTTTAACAGTTATATTACAACAGGTTATTTTCATCCCGAAGTCTCGGGAGAAGAATCTACATCTGCTTTTCCAAATCGGCAAGTATACGCTGTGCTATCCCTTGCCAATCCACCGGCTCCTCCATATCAACCCACTGAATCCGGCTATCACGACGGAACCAGATCATCTGTTTTTTTGCAAACCGCCTCGTATTCCGTTTGATCAATTCGACGGCTTCCTCATACTCAATCTCGCCGCGAAAATGAGCAAAGAGCTCCTTGTATCCGACAGAATCGAGCGCATTCAATTCTGGACCCCATCCTTTCGCTTTCAGTCCTTGGACTTCTTCAACCAGTCCCTTTTCGAGCATCGCATCAACCCGCTCATTGATTCTTTGGTATAAAATGGGCCTTGGCCACTTCAGTCCCCAAAAATGCGCCGTGAATCCGGAGGAACGTGTGTTTTCTTTTTGAACGACGGAGATGGGCTGACCTGTAATCTCATAAACCTCGATGGCACGAAGAATCCGTTTTCTGTCGTTTGGATGAATCTTCTCAGCCGCTTCCGGATCGATCTTCACCAGTCGATTGTATAATTCCGCAAGTCCTTTTTCTTCCGCTTCTTCTTTTACTTTTTTTCTGATTTCAGGATCCCGGCTTGCATCCGAAAACATTCCGTCCACCAGAGCCCGGATGTACAATCCCGACCCACCGCATATGATGGGAAGATGATTTCTTGAATAAATTTCTGAAATAATCTGTCTGGCCATTTTTCCGTATTCACCGGCACTGAATATTTCATCGGGATTTCTAATATCAATGCAGTGATGCGTCACACCCTGCATTTCGGACTCGAGAGGCTTTGCCGTCCCAATTTCAAGACAGCGGTAGACCTGACGCGAATCCGCAGAGACAATTTCACCTTTGGTCATTTTTGCCAGTTGAATTGACAACTGCGTCTTCCCGGAAGCGGTAGGTCCGACAATAACAACAATATGTGGTGTGTATGTTTTTCTCAGCGCCCAAACCTCTTATCGATCTCTTCCAGAGTAAGATTGACAATGACAGGCCTGCCGTGCGGACAGAAATAGGGTTCCTTTGTCATGAAGAGCTGATCGATTAGAAAAGCCATTTCCTGAAGCGATAATTTTTCTCCGGATTTAATCGCGGACTTGCACGCAAATGCCCTGGCCACGGCATCCCAGGTGTCGGTATTCTTAACCTTAAGATCTTTATATTCCTGGAGGATTTCGAGCAGTAGCTCCCTTTCCCGGCCTGTCCGAACATCCACCGGAACCGCCTCGATAATAACAACATTTTTACCGAATTCCTTGAGTCCGAAACCGATTCGCTCTAGATAAGGCAGCACTTCTGTGAGAATGAGATAGTCTTCTGCGTTCAGTTCTACGGTTTGCGGGAAAAGCAGCTGCTGTGACTGCCCGGTATGAAGCTGACGGGATTGCAGTGCCTTTTCGTACAAAATACGCTCGTGCGCCACATGCTGATCGATGATCGTAAGTCCGCTTTTAATCTGAGACAGAATATAACGGTTGTGAAGTTGAGTCAAAATTGGCATCTCTTTTCCCACATTCGTATAGTGAATCACTTCTTCACCTACAATCGGCCGCTGCATTTCAAGTGTAAGCTGCTGATAATCTTCTCTGTATTGTTTATTTGATATTGGAATTCCCTTTTTTCCCAGCACAAGCTTCAATTCGGGAATGACATGGGAAGTTTTGAAAGCATTCTGCACAGCCCGGTAAAGTGCGTCATGAACGATTCTCTCCTCGCGGAACCGGACTTCCATTTTCGCCGGGTGAACATTGACATCGAAACGTGAAGGCTCCATTGAAATGAAAAGGATATAAGCCGGATATTCATTACGGTTCAGACGCGGACCATAGGAAGACAAGACACTGTGCATGAGGACTTTATTGACGATATAACGTCCGTTAAGAAAAAAGAACTGATCCGATCTGGATTTGAGCCCTTCTCCCGGTCGGCTGACATAGCCCTTTATTTCGACACCACCCATTTGTTCGTCAACCTGAACCAGGCTCAGAAACTTTTCCTCTCCAAGCAATTCACGTATACGGTTCTCCTCCGACTCTTTGGAGAAAACCATGGATTTTTCACCGTCTATCGTCAGGGAGAAATTGATCTGTTCATGTGAAATGGCAAATCGGCGAAACACCGAAATCACATTCCTGAGTTCTGTCACAGGAGATTTGAGAAATTTTCTGCGCGCGGGGACATTATAAAAAAGGTCGCTGGCTAGTATGGAAGACCCCTGTTTCGCTGCCACCTTCTCTACTTCCCGAATGACTCCTCCTTCTACTTCCACCTGTGTCCCCTCCCCGCTTTGATCCTGGCAAGTCATAATCTTCATTCGTGAAACAGAACCGATACTGGAAAGAGCTTCTCCCCGAAAACCAAAAGTGTCAATGATTTCGAGGTCCTCAGGAGAAGAAATCTTGCTTGTGGCATGCTGGGAAGAACAGAGAATCGCATCCTCCTCACTCATCCCGTTTCCATCATCAACCACATGTATCTTTTTCATGCCGGCTTCCTGGACGATCAGATCGATCTGTCTCGCATCCGCATCCAATGCATTCTCAATCAATTCCTTGGCAACCGAAGCCGGTCTTTCCACCACTTCACCGGCAGCAATCCGCTTGATGAGAGATTCGGGCAGAATATGTATTTTAGTGGCCATTTATTATTCCGATTCTATTTTAAAAATTTGAAGATAATTGATCAGTACTTTAACAATCAAATGAATAAATAGTATGAATATTATTTTGATTTTCTCTGCAATAACGTTCTTTTGGATAATTTCAGCTGGCGATAAAATCTGGGCGTTTTAAATAAAATACGTCCCATGAACCCGGTATTTTTAGGAAATATCCCTTGCTTGACGGAACGAATATCCTCAATGGTATAGAATGCCTTCGGGTTAAAACGATTGATTAAACGAATCACCCTATCGAGGTCCAGCCGGTCAATAATGGAATAAACAATACTCACCTGACCTGAAGCGCCTTCTGCGGCTACCTTGGTTACGCCAAATCCCTTTCGCCTCAGAGAATCGAAAAGAGCCGTAGCATCCTTGCTTGTTATAATTTGTATAACGACCTTGCCGTAGGCAACTTTTTCTTCGATTGTGATGCCAATATAATTCCCGATTGCAAATCCGCCTGCATACGCCAGATAACAGAAAACATTTCCAAGATTTCTCATGATCTGCTGGATTGCTATAAGCCAGATCAATATCTCAATAAAACCCAATATCGGGGCAAACAGTTTATTCCCCCGTGCTATGAACATGATTCGAACCGTGCCGATAGTAACATCGCAGACACGCGCGATTAAAATTAAAATTGGCAAAATAACAAAAGTAAACAAATTCGAATTGGTCAGAGTTGAGATATCCACGATAAAATACTCTTTCTTTATATCTGCCTCAAAATGGACCGGGCAAACCGATCGTCCGTAATGCCGACACACCGGCAATTCGCTTTTCCAAGGATATCGGAAAGTGATCTTTCGTTTGAATATACAATCAAAGGAATGTTTTGTTTACTGCTAATCGATTCGATCCGTTTTCTTGTTGTGGGTTGTGTTTCAGAATCTATGATCAACAATTTGATTTTCTTTTTACCGGCTCCCTCGGCAATGCCTGTCATTCCTTTGATCACCTTTCTCGACCGGTTTGCAAAACCAATAAGTGTTCCGACTGAGGTTTTCTTTTCCGATTGAAGCGCATTGGCTATTTGCATATACAATTCGGCGGAAGCCGTACGGTTAAATGCGCACCCGATTAGATCTTCCTCCCCGGCTTTTTGAACACAGGCAACATTTTTACACAGATACACGCTCCGGCCGTTCATTTTATGCATCGGATCAAAAAGAATTTGATTCTCCGGTGTCCGGATCACCCGAAAAAGAGTCCCCTTCTCGCTCCTTTTTCGGCAGACAATACACTGTCGTATCGGAATCGACTTCATGGCTGAGAGTGTGAGAGCCTGATAAAGAATAAAACCAGATAGATAACCAATGCGAGTAAAAACAGAAGCCAGACAAGTGAACGGGCCCTGATCGAAGCTTTTGAGAAATGCCTTCGAAATTTTATCTGATGCCCTGTTTTTTTCTCTTTCTCAGGGTCATAATAATGGGGAGTATACGAAAATTGTTTCGCCTTGGGCAACCGACTGCCTAACATTTTTTCCACCTGCTGTAAATTCTGATTATTTGCGAATAATATAAATAAGTCTGCTTTAAGAATCAAGATCATTTATGACCGACTTTTTCGCTTGCACTTTAAATTCCTTTTTTCGAAATTAGGATCACCTTTCAATCATAACCTGTCGGAGGATCATAGTGTCGGGAAAAACTTTTGAGCAGCTCATTCAGATCATGGAAAGACTGCGCGGACCGGAGGGATGCCCCTGGGACAGAGAACAAACTCATGTTTCCCTGAAGCCCTATATTTTGGAAGAGGCCTACGAAGTGTTGGATGCCCTGGATAAAAATAACGATGATGACCTGAAAGAAGAATTAGGGGATCTTTTGCTTCAAATTATTTTTCACTCACAGATTGCCAAAGAAGAATCCCGGTTCACAATTACGGATGTTCTGGAAACGATTAATCAGAAACTTGTCCGGCGTCATCCGCATGTTTTCGGCCAGTTGGAAATTAAAACCGCCGAAGAACAGCGCATTCATTGGGAAAAAATCAAAAAGAACGAGGGGAAAAAATCCGTTCTCGATGGTGTGCCCAAAACCTCTCCGGCGTTATTGAAAGCGTACCGGACACAGCAGAAAGCGTCGACTGTCGGATTTGACTGGGAGGAAATTGAACCTGTGTGGGCGAAAGTCCATGAAGAGATCGAAGAATTGAAAGAGGTGATCGGCTCCAGCGATAAAAAAAAGATCGCAGAAGAATTTGGAGATTTGCTTTTTTCGCTTGTAAATCTATCCCGTTTTATCAAAGTCAATCCGGAAGATGCGTTGAGGCAGGCCGTGGAAAAATTCATCCGACGATTCAGAAAAGTCGAAAAGATCATTGCTGAAGAAGGAATGGATTTAAGGGACGCCACGCTCGAGGAAATGGACGCCGTCTGGAACCGGATCAAAAAAGAATAAATAAAAGCAAACCAATGTCCCAGGAAAACACCAGCCTTTTATTCTCCCATTCCGAAACAAATGAAAAAGGCGATGTCTTTTGTCATCTCGAGGATCCTGCTTTAGCAGGAAACGAGAGATCTTTTATTTTAAAAGATTTCTCACCCCGCCGAGGCGGGATTCGAAATGACATGCTCATTTTCTCTCAACGGATATTCAAGAGTAAAAATAAAAAAAATGATAGTGCCCACATAAAATGGATATAAACAATAAAATCCACCTCATCCAATCCCGGATCAAAAAGGCATACGCTCTCCTCAAATCCTGCCGCGTCTGTCCGCGGGAATGCGGTGTAAACCGTCTGAAAGAAGAGACCGGTATCTGCGGCATGGGACTCCACCCTGTGGTTTCATCGGACAATTTACACCATGGAGAGGAGCCGCCGATATCAGGATTCAAGGGATCAGGAACGATTTTTTTAACGGGATGCAGTCTCGGCTGTATTTTCTGCCAGAACTATCCGATCAGCCATTTCAAGAACGGCAACGTTACAAAAATTCAAAAACTGGCAGACATGATGCTCAAACTGCAGAAATCCGGAGCGCACAACATCAACCTGGTTACACCTTCCCATTTCGTCCCACAAATTTTAGGAGCGTTGCTCATTGCCTATCAAAATGGACTGTGTATTCCGCTTGTCTACAATTGCGGCGGATACGAATCCCTCGAAGCGCTTCGGCTGCTAGATGGGATTGTCGATGTTTATATGCCGGACATGAAGTACAGCGATCCCAAAATGGCGGAAAAATATTCATCGGCGCCGGATTATCCCGAAGTGAATCAAAGAGCGATCCGGGAAATGTTCAGACAGGTTGGTGATCTGGAGATGGATGAAAACGGAATTGCCCGGAAGGGGCTGCTCATCCGCCATCTTGTGCTCCCCGCGAATATTTCCGGAACACACGATGTGCTCCGTTTTATTTCGGAAGAGATATCCGCCAATACCTGCATCAGCCTGATGAGCCAGTACTTCCCGGCACATGAAGCGTGCTCCCTTCCCCCCGCGAACCGGCGCATTACTTCCGGAGAATACAAAAAGGCCAAAGCATCTCTCGAATACTTTGGCCTGGATAGAGGCTGGATTCAGG
>CAZTZL010000045.1:0-2760 GCA_964617625.1 uncultured bacterium | reverse complement strand
CATCTTTATTGGCCAGCCGCTGTTCGTTCACATCTTTCAATTCTTTCAGTTTGTTTTCCAGCTTTTGGATTTCTTCCTGCCGGTTCATTTGACGGTAATCAAATATTTTACTCAGGAGTTTCCAGATCGCTTTACGCAGTTCATCCTTTTTCATAACATCTCCGGTTTGCCAGTAATCTTCGACCAGCATGCGTACCTGCTTTTCCAGTTTTTTCTCATCAGCCACGCGTTTATACCTCTCTTCATCCTGATCCTTGAGATCCTTCATGAACCGCATCTCTCTGTATGCCTGTGTCATTTTTCTCATGTACATTAATCTGTGGTTCGTTTTCAATCCCATCACTTCATCCATCCGGTCCTGATAGTTTTCCCGGAGATATCCCATTACTTCCTTTTCCTGCTCCGGCGTCAGATAAAGCACATCCTGATTTTTCATCCTGTCATCGGGCCGGCCCGGACGTCCTTGTGCCCGCAGAGTTTGTGAACAAACGACAATCAAAATTGATATGATAATTGTCTTTAATAAAATTGTATGCAATCGTTTCATCGTCAACCTCCTCATTAAATACCGTAAATCGTTCTGGCCAGATCGACCACCTGTTCCTTGATCCGGTCAATGTCGGGAGACATGAACGAATCAAGCAGATCGGATTCTGACGAAATTTCCGCACTTGAAAAGTAATTGGTTAAAAGTACTCCTGATTGTACGCGATCGATTTCCTGATCGATAAAATCCGCCTGTGCAAAGAAATCATCGTCCCAGGACAAATCGGACTGCTGTACAACCGGCTTCAAGTGGACGTAATTCAGCGGGTCCACTACAATAAAAATGAGAATGATCGCAACTGCCGCTGCGGATAATCCCCAGATCAAACGCGGATTTGGAAACATCCTTTCGATGAGCGGCACTTTCTCTCTTTGTCTCCGGGATGCTTTCAGAATCGCCTTTTTTACGGATTTTCCCGGTGCAACTTTGGGCAGTTTTTCAATTCCCCGCCACATGTCTTTCGCTTCTGTCGCCATCTTCCGGCAATCAACACATTCTGCAAGATGTTTCTCAAAGGCATTCCGTTCATCGGAATTCAATTCGCCGGCGAGAAAAAGAACCCCCTCTTTTTCAAATCGTGGACAGGACATATTATTAATCCTCCCCGTATGTTGTATTTATAATTTTCCGCAAATTTTTTACTGCGTAATGCATTCTTCCAAGAACCGTATTTAATGGTGCATCAATCATGGCGGCAATTTCCTTGAACGACATTTCGGCATACACCCGGAGAAGGACCACCTGTTTCTGTTCCCACTGCAATCTTTCAATCCCGTTTTCAAGAAGCACCGACTGTTCCATGTGAATAACAGATTCATCCGGAATCATCTCCTTCTGCGGAAGATGATCCAACTTTTCACTTGCATAATCATCCTTTTTAACCGTGGATTTCTTCCGCACCAGATCGAGACAGGCATTATTGGCAATGCCGAAAAGCCAGCTTCCGAATTTGCCGCGTTCATCATAATTCTCCAATCCCCGGATCACTTTCAGCCACGTCTGCTGAAAAACATCTTCGGCGCTCTCTCTGTTGCCGATAAACCGGTATATAAACGAATAGAGCGGCCTTTCGTATTTCCTGTAGAGTTTTTCGAACGCTTTGTCCTCGCCGGCTTGATATTCCTGAATCAGCACCGCGTCTGTGATCTCTTTTGCCATTGAAATCCACTATAATAAACGTCATTCGAAGTATTTTATTGTAAGATCAATAAAAAAAGTAATCACACGAAATCAAATTATCAAGGAAAATAAAACTTGACTTCAATTCCCAGAATATTATATTTCAAAAAACAGGTAATAAAAACGGGAGGAAGACATGAAAGCTGTCATCGCTGTTCTGGCAAGCCTGCTGGGTTTGTCCATTGCCTCAGGCACTTACCTTTATCTGTCACAATACAAACCCATAAAAGATTCCAGCCAAAAAATGGAAACAAAGAATCAGGAACTGGCCCGTGAAGTGAATGATCTCAGGCAGGAACTGAATCTCAAAGTAGCTGAAATTTCAAAAGCAAGAAAAGAAAAAGAAGCGGAGATTGCCCGAGTTCAAACCACACGGGATTCACTCGTTGCCGAAATGACCAGAGAGATTCAGGACAATCAGATTCAGATCACACAGCTGGCAGACAAACTCAAAGTGAGCATTGTGGACAAAATTCTATTTCCTTCCGGTGAGGCGAAAATCACAGGCGAAGGACTGAAGGTGTTGCAACGGGTGGGTAATATTCTGAAAAATACGAAGGACAATGTTATTCGTGTGGAAGGCCACACAGATAATGTGCCCATCAGCGGTGCGCTTAAATATAAATTCCCGTCGAATTGGGAGCTTTCTACCGCTCGGGCCACCAATGTGGTGCGTTTCCTGGAGGATAAAGTCGGTATCGATCCTGCAAAGTTAGAAGCTGTTGGATTGGGCGAAAACCAGCCCGTGGCATCGAATGAAACCGCGCAGGGACGTGCACAGAACCGCCGGATTGAAATTGCATTGCTGCCCATTAAATAATCCAAGACTTTTTCTGTAAACGGACAATATAGGGTATCTTATCCTGTTCTCGTTCTCAAACTCAGTTGGGAACGGGAAGAAATAATACGATAATGGGCCTATTATCAAGTGAAAGTTTTAAGACTTAAAAACAGAATTGTGTAAAAAATACAATTGGATAAATATAGACAATCAATTTCCCCTAAGTATAGGAAATTCCTATTTATAGCCAATC
>CAZTZL010000044.1:19410-23707 GCA_964617625.1 uncultured bacterium | reverse complement strand
GATGATCAACCAATTAATCTTCATTTATATCATCTCCATTTTTTTTGAGAATATACGATTTGTCTGTGGTAAATTCTATTTCCATCCGGCAACCTGTTCTGGTGTAAAAGGATATCGTGTTCCTTCAGGTACTTCCGGCACAAGATCATCATTATAGCGCTCCTGAACCCATTCCCAAACTATTTCCCCTGATGGATCTGTTTCAAAAACCCGGCTACGCCTTGCTTCGGTGATTAACAGGTTCCCGTTCGGGAGAACCTGGACCTTGCCCATGTGCGAACTATAGAACTCCTGTTCTTTGGTTTTTGGGTAAAGGATGCGGACTTCATCCCTGCCCGGTTTTACAGCTACAATCTGACTGCCGCCCGGATAAAAACTGTTGTCTGTTCCATCACAGTTGTTGTCAAAAACAGAAATCCAGCCGTTTTTAAGAAAATCCGGATCATGTTGCTGTAGAAAACGGTTGCATAACCATTTTATTTTTTCTGTTTCAGGATCAATTACAAAAATGGTATTAAGGAAACGACAAGAGACAACAATATCACCTGCAGCAAAAAGTGGATACTGATTCACCATGTCGGATCGAAGGGCTTCGACATCGTTTGTGTGCAGGATGTCATCACTTCGTATTTTGCTCTGCCGGATCAATTGTTTATAACCGTTCTGATATAGAACCTTCAATATGCTGATTTCACGCAAAATTTTACCGTCTTCTGATACTTTAAGAGCAAAGTCCTCTCCAACAGGCAGTTTTAGACCGGGATACCGTGCAAGTCTTGCACGCCCTTCAGGAGTATCATCAATCCATTTAAAGCCACAAACCCAAAAATTTCCATCTTGATCCCTGCTTATAGAATGATGCGTACGGTAAGGAAGTGTCCATAAAACCTTTCCGCTTGCATTCATTCGGACCAATCCCATGTATTCGATATTAAAAATAACATCACCATTGGCAAAAAGATAACAACCATGTACGTAGTTATCCGACGTGTTCTTTTTACCCCGTACATGATCTGTATGAGGCGATACCGGCCAGATCTCCGCGGGATCGGTCTTCCACTGATGGAGAACCCGGCCAGTCGAATCGATCAATTGAATGCCCGGTTTCCAATCGAGTGAATGCCACAAACTGGTCAGGAGGGTGACTCCTTTCATCATTGAACCGGCTTTATAAATTCGTGCACCTGAATAATCATAACATGCAGGAACAAGATAATTTGGTCTGTTTTCAATAGCATGACCGGTTATTGCTACTTTTATTGCATTTTCCATATTTTTAAGAATGTGGTAAGGAAATATTTTATTTTTCCCCATTATTACTCCCAAACCGAATACAAAACATATCGCAGAGAAAAAAAATAAAATCAAAGCAATTCGATCAGAAATATTTTTTCTTTTCTTCTTTTCCAATAAAGTTTTTTCCCTTTTCATTATTACCGAAGAAATTCTCAACCTTCGGCGATTTTAATTTCAATGCATTTTAATTCTCAAAATACCCGGGATATTGAACAGATACTCCCTTACACTCAAAACCTTTTTGAAAAAAGAAAACATTCTTTCCATGTGCAAGTGCAGATTAAAAATAAAGGAAACTATATTAGAAATCAAGGGAAATTCAAAAATTATTAATGCTGTTCCAATTGTGCAAAGAAACGAGCCGGGTTATATATACTTCTACAGTTAGAACACGAGTTCTCATGCAACAGCAAACTATTAATACATGAGAGCCTGTATAAAATAAATAATTTTATCTATGCCTGGATAACCTCCAATTGACGGACAATTTTTCGTCCCGGACTTGGAAGCCTAAAATAATCACGGATCAATAGATCATCATGATGGTTCACACAGAACTTCAATCTGGCTGGCCAATATTTTCAGTTCCAGATGCTTCCCTTCGACGCAGAGCGTCTCCCCGTCCGCGTGTGCCGGCAATGTCCCTTCCAATGCGGTCACAGTGAGATGGGAAGCCTGTTCCATCTGAATACATTTTTTGCCGACCTGGGTCCCTTTCATGAAATGAAAAATCAGGGACAACACTCGAAGATGGCCCGCCACACCGGCAATGCAAAGATCGAATAACCCATCATTGGTCAGAGACGTGGGAGCCATATAAAAACCTCCGCCCATTCTCCGGCCGTTCATGACGGAAACCATTAAAGAGGGTTGTACGATTTGATGACTGTTAAATTCAATCTCAACAGTCGGCGCCTTGTAATAGAGAAAAAGCACCTTGAATGCCGCGACCGCATAGCCGATAAATCCGCTCAGCCGTTTCATCTTGGCCGCTTCAAAACCAACAACGGCATCAAAACCAATTCCGATTCCGTTCCCGAAATACCGTCCCTCCTTTCCATCCACAGTCACATGCCCAACATCGATCTTCTTTTTAAAACCATTGGCCAGCACTTTGCATCCCGCCTCGAGGCCATGTGGAATATTTGCTCCATAACCGAAATCGTTTCCACGGCCCACACAGATCATGCCCATAGCCGGGCAATGATCGACTATTTGTTTTGCTTCCATCAGGCCATTCAGTACCTCATTGGCGGTCCCGTCACCGCCCATGGCAACAACCACATCCACTTTTTGCCTGGCGGCCTGCTTTGTCAACTCGGATGCGTGCCACGGCCTTTCGGTATAAATTAGATCATACTCAATTTGATATTCATCTAAAAGCTTTTTTACATCAGGGACAGACTTTGCTGCGTGTCCTTTTCCTGCCATCGGATTGACAATGATGCGGTATTTTGGCATGATCTCTCTCCCGTTTTTAATCATGAATCGATAAACTTTGCTATTCCGATAATTACTTTCTGCATCCAAATTGAAAACTGCTTCTGTCCCTTCATGGCGACTTCCTTGACTTCGTGATGACTCAGCCGTTTTGAAGAAAGCCCCGATGCCATATTGGTGATCAAAGAAACGCCTAATATCCGCATACCCATTTGAACGCCTGTGATCACTTCGGGTACTGTGGACATGCAGACGGCATCGCCCCCCATTCGGCGGATCATCCGTATTTCAGCAGCCGTCTCATAGCTCGGTCCGGAAGTTACTGCAAGAATCCCTTTTTTTAAAAAAATATTTGATTTCTTCGCTGCGTTTTCCCCAATCCGAATCAGGGCCGGATCGTAAGGCACGCTCATGTCCGGAAAACGTTCACCAAAAGACGGATCGTAAAATCCCAACAACGGATTGGTCCCCATCAAATTGATATGATCGGTAATCAGCATAAGATTTCCCGGAGAGAATTTCGGATTCAATGCGCCGGCCGCGTTGGTGAGTACAAGAACCCGGACACCCAATTTGGAGAGAACACGAATCGGGAAAACCACCTGATGAATAGGATACCCTTCGTAATAGTGCACTCTGCCCTGGAGGATCAGGAGCGGGACGTTGCCGATCTTGCCGCACACAAGACGGCCCTCATGCCCTTCGACAGTCGAGGCAGGCCAGAAAGGGATCGACGTAGTCTTTATAGAAAACTGTGCCTCCATTTGATCCGCAAATGTCCCCAATCCCGATCCCAGTGTCAAACCGATTTTGGGAATGGATTTGGGAATATTGGCTGATAGAAAATCGACGGCTTGCTGGATTTGATCTGTTTCTTTGATCATAAATTGATTCAATGTAAATATTTCAAAAAGGAAATACAAGAAATTTCTGAATAGTGATTTAATCCATTTTTTTATTTGACATTTCACAACAATTCACGTACTTTAAAAAATCGAAAGAGAGATAATGATGAAAATCTTTTATTCCACAAAATGTCTCGAATATGAACACCCGAACCATCCCGAATCTCCGGACAGAATTCAAACCGTATCCGCATATCTGGTGGAAAAAGGATTTGTGTTCATCGAACCCCATCCGGCTCTTGAAGAAGATATTTTACGAGTGCACTCTAAAACCATGTTCGACGGCGTAAAAGCAAACACACAATTCGATTACGACACACCTGCGATTCCCGACATTTTTGATTATGCAATGTTATCGGCCGGTTCGGCAATTCAGGCGGCTGAAACAGCCGCCGGGAACGAAACCACATTCTCCCTGATGAGGCCACCTGGACACCATGCCACAAAAAATCGGGTTATGGGTTTTTGCTATTTCAACAACATCGCCATTGCTGCAGCCAAAGTTCTGAATCAATTCCGGGAAAGTAAAGTGGCGCTTCTTGATATCGATTGTCATCACGGAAATGGAACCGAAGATATTTTTCAAAATCATCCGTCGGTCGTTTATGTTTCACTGCACCAGAGTCCGCTTTATCCCGGAACAGGTCTTCAATCCC
>CAZTZL010000044.1:9078-19310 GCA_964617625.1 uncultured bacterium | reverse complement strand
GTTTATGTTTCACTGCACCAGAGTCCGCTTTATCCCGGAACAGGTCTTCAATCCCATAACAACTGTACCAACTACCCGATTGATCCTGAAACTGGAGAGACAGCCTATTTAAACATCCTTCAAAACGCCTGTAAGATCATTCAAGATTTTTCGCCGACATTGATTGGAATCTCGGCCGGTTTTGATACCTATCGGGGAGATCCTCTCTCACAACTCAATTTGAAAGTGGACACATACAGACAAATTGGGAAAATAATTTCCAGTTTGAACAAACCGATATTTATCATCATGGAAGGTGGATACAGCCTGGATTTACCCGAATGTGTTTTTTCATTTTTAACGGGATTCAAATAAAAAATCCCTCAAAATTTAAAATAATTTATTATATTAAATAAACAATATGAACCAAAACCGATAGCGAATCGTAAACATGTTTAAAATACTCAAAGAAGATATTCAAACCGTATTCATCAAGGACCCGGCTGCGCGATCGACACTCGAGGTATTGCTTTGCTATCCTGGGCTGCATGCTCTCTGGTCACACCGTATCGCACACGGTCTTTGGAAACGGAAATTTTATTTACTCGCCAGGATACTTTCACAGATCAGCCGGTGGATGACGGCGATTGAAATTCATCCGGGAGCCAAAATCGGCAGAAAATTCTTTATTGACCACGGTGCGGGGATCGTGATCGGCGAAACAACGGAAATTCGTAACAATGTCTTAATGTATCAGGGAGTTGTGCTCGGCGGAACGTCTCTCGAAAAGAAAAAACGCCACCCGACCATCGGGAACGATGTGATTATCGGCGCAGGAGCCATTCTGCTTGGTCCGATTAACATCGGGGATGGCGGGAAAATTGGAGCGGGATCGGTTGTGGTCAAAGACGTCCCGCCGGAAAAAACCGTGGTCGGCGTGCCTGCACGAATCGCGGGAGAGCATGCCCATCTGCTCGTCGATCTGGAACACGGCCAGCTGCCCGATCCGATATTGAACACATTACAGCATCTTCTCGACGAACAGAAAAAATTGAAAGAGAAAATCGCGCATCTCGAAAAAGCGGATAATCATAAAAATTAGATCAGCTTTTATTCCCTTGAAAGAAGACATCACTATGGAATCCAAAGAAACAATGACCATTCCGAAACTTCAGTCAATGAAGAAAGAAGGACAAAAAATCACATGCCTCACCGCTTACGACTATTTGACCGCGTTTATTCTGGACAGCGCCGGGATTGATCTGGTTCTTGTAGGCGATTCCTGTTCCATGGTTTTTGCCGGCCATCCAACCACGCTGCCCATTACGATGGAACAAATGGTCTACCACACGCAGGCGGTCAGCCGCGGTGTGCAAAGAGCAATTGTCATCTCGGACATGCCTTTCCTCTCCTTCCAGGCTGGTTCCGAAGAAGCGGTCAAAAACGCGGGGCGTTTCCTAAAAGAGGGACAGGCACACGGAGTTAAGGTGGAAGGCGGTGAAGCAATCGCGGAAACGATTCGTCGGTTGGTTCAGATTGGAATTCCGGTCATGGGGCATCTCGGACTTACACCACAATCGATCCGGTTTTTTGGAGGATACGGCATTCGGGGTTTGGAAAAAACGGAAGCGGACAGGCTGCAAAAAGACGCAAAAATTCTGGAAGAAGCGGGTGTGTTTTCAATCGTTCTGGAAAAAATACCCGCCGGACTGGCCGAACAGATCACAAAAAGCGTATCCGTTCCCACTATCGGTATTGGAGCGGGCGTACACTGCGACGGCCAAATTCTTGTGACGGCCGATATGCTGGGATTTTTTGAGGTCTTCAAACCGAAATTTGTCAGACAGTATGAACGAATTGCAAAAAGAATTCAAAAAGCCGTCAGAAACTATATCGAAGATGTAAAAAACAATGAATATCCTGCCAAGGAGGAAAGCTACTGATGGAATCCTCTTTTCTTTTTCTGTTTGTAGGGGTTTTTATTTTTATTGCAAAATCACTGGTTGCAAACAGAAGTGGAATGATTCAACTCATTACATTTCTAACAATTGGTTTTATAACGGGAACCATTATCGGAATCATGGAAAGCCAATCGCTCATTCCGGGTTTTGCCCTGCCCTGGCTGAGCGGTTCCATTTTTGGAGTTTTATCAGCAATCCTGATTTACTATGCGGAAAAACTCGATTTTTTCCATCGTCCCGGTGTACAGTATGTTTCAACAACGCTTTTGGCAGTGATACTTGCCTACTTATGTTACGGTTTGCTTCTTCTTTATCTCTCTCGTATCTGCCCTGAAAAGAAATTGCCGTTTGCAAGGCAAATCGTTTTTTTTATATTTTTACTGTATTCATTTATTATCGTATTTGGATATACTTTCCCGAAACGCTGGTTTATCAAACGCGAAGAGAAAAAATAATTTTACAAATGCAGATTTATTTTTCGACACCTTTTTTAAGTGATGTTCTTGCATTCAGAATTCCCCGAAGAGTCCGTAATAAATCCCCCAAATCATAGGGCTTTTGCATAAATTCAAATCCCCGTTTTTTTATCAATGGCCACTGGGATTTTTTATCTGTATAGCCGCTGGCCAAAAGAACTTTAATCTGTGGTTTTTCTGAAAGTATCTGATCCACCAGTTCTATCCCGTTTCCGTCTGGTAAAACAACATCACTGAACAACAATTCGAAATCTCTATTATTCGATGTAAAAACCCGTTTTGCTTCATTCACATTCGCAGCGGTAAATACTTTATATCCATTTTTTACCAAAGCCTTTCGCGTAAACGATCGTACCATTTCTTCATCTTCAACAATCAGAATTCGTTCCCCGTTTCCCTTGGGAAATTTTTTTCCGGCTTTTTCAATATCCGATTGTTCTTCTTTATCAAAAACAGCCGGAAGGTAAACTCTAAAAATCGAACCCTGTCCCGGCTCACTGTATACATGTATCCATCCATTGTGCTGTTGGATAATTCCGTATATGACAGACAATCCCAATCCCGTCCCTTTGCCGACACCTTTTGTTGTAAAAAAGGGTTCAAAAATGTGCCGGATGGTTTCTTGATCCATCCCCATACCTGTGTCAGACACAGAAAAGCAAACAAACTTACCCGGTTTCGCTTCTGGAATCAACCTGGCGGCTGGTTTATCCAATACGATATTTTCTGTTTTTAATGTTAACTTCCCGCCATCCGGCATTGCATCTCTTGCATTCACAACAAGGTTCATAATGACCTGTTCCATCGAACCCCGGTCCGCATTGACATTCCATAAATCCGGTTCAAAATCAATGCTGATACCGATATCTTCGCCAATCAATCTGTGAAAAATTTTTAAAAGATTTTCAATAAGTTGATCGAGATTAATCAAATCATATTTCAGGGGTTGCTTGCGGCCAAACAGGAGCAGCTGCCGAGTCAAATCTGCAGCCCGTCCCGAAGCGCTCTGGATTTCCTGCAGATCACGATATACGATATGGGACTTTTCAAGCTCAAGCATAGCAACATCGGCGCAACCTTGTATTGCAGTTAACAGATTATTGAAATCGTGGGCAATTCCTCCTGCAAGAATACCGATGGCTTCCATCTTTTGCGCCTGAAGAAGTTCAGCCTGAACTTTTTCTTTCTCTTTTTCTGCCCGTTTTCTCTCGATGATCTGTTTTTGCAATTTTTTGGTACGCTCACGCACCCTTTTTTCAAGTTCCTCCTGATCTTTGATTAAAACCTGATCTCTTGCCTGAATCTCCGAAAGCATTTCATTAAATCCGTCAATTAACAACCCCAGTTCATCATTGTTCTCTTTTTTAGCTCTCAGGGAATAGTCCTTTTCTGTCGAGACATTTTTTGCTATGTGGACCAGATTCAAGATCGGTTCTGAAATAATATGCTGCAGAACCGATGTTGCCAAATAGATAAAAAGAAGCGAAAGTAGAAATACGATAATAACGATACCAGCATACTGTCGCAATCTTGCGTTCATTTCCAAAAGATCGTACTGCAGAGTAACCTTGCCGATATTCTCGCTTTCCAATATAATCGGGTGAATAATATATAAAAACTCATCTTTAAAATAAGGATTGTATGAATTCATTTCCTCGGGCAGCTTGTATTCACTTTTCTGACGGATATAGGTCGCAAACAAAATATTATTCGGTTTAAAAATGAATGCAGCTACAATATGTTTTTTATATTTCAAAGCAGAAAGGATCTCCTCAGCAGCAAAAGGATCATCAAAAGTTAAAGCCGCTGTGCTGTTATTCCCGATTATTTCTGCAAGAATTGTCAGTTCGTTGATCATTGTTTGACGGGACATTTTCACTTCATACCAGATGAACGAGACAGAAGCCAGAAGCAGGGCCATAATACTGATTGACATAATAATCAGCGTCAGTTTATATTTAATTGATAAATCTCGAAATTTCATCATGAATTACTTTCTACAATCTTTGCCAAATTCAACAGTTTTGAACTCAATCTCAACCCGGCTTCCTGTGCTGCCTCGATATTGATTTCAAAATGAATTTTATTATCTTTTCTGATAAAGTTGATGATCCCGCCTTCCTTGCTGAATCCTTCCGTATCACCAACTGTTAATACATTTGAATGACGCAATCTGGCAAAAATATTTGACAGATTTTTCGTTTCTGAACTACTGATAAAAAGTATTTGGCAATCTTGTACATTATCGAGCCGATCCATCCGCTTGATCCTGATTTCTCTTTCATGTATACATTTTCCCTGAATCGTATTATCCAAGTCATTCCCAAAAGGATCCTTACCTAAAACTCCAATGATGATCTGCTGCGAACTGTCCGCAAAGGCTGTATTGGGCCACTGAACAAATTTTGCAAATTGATAAAGAAATGCAGCCTTGATCTGATATTCGGTGGGCTTGAATGCATGCGCATCCTGAGCAAAAAGGGAATGCCCAGACAGAACAACAACAAAAATAAATAAGTATACTTTTCGTACCATCAGACCATTTTCATATATTGATTGAGTTTCAAAAATTTCACCATACAATCCGGTTTTAGATTAAAACTCCCATTGAACAGAACCGTAAAACCCCCTCTGAACCTCAGTCGAAACAAAAGGAATGGACAGTGTCGAAAACTCCGGATGATGGTCGTCCAGTAAATTTTGTCCGACAATTGAAAGCTCTACTTTGTGCAAAAGATGAACTGTTAAACAAACATCGAGATTGAAATAGGCTTCAATGTACATTCTGTCTGTTGACAAACGATCCACATACCTTGTCCACACATTCAAATCCATTTTATATGGCATATTTATAAAAGTTATCAGTGAGAATTGATGTTCGGGACTTTCTCCTTCAATGTCAGCATAATTACGATACTGGCTGCCTTCGTCCAGACTGGCATTAATTTTCAAATATGTATATGCTGCACGTAATCGCATCCTGTTATACGGTTTCCAGTCAAAAGAACATTCGATCCCGTACGTTTTTGCATTTCTTTTATTTGCCGCTTTAAATGGTTCAAACGATTGAAGTTTATCATAAATATTATAAAAAACAGCAATATCACAATACAAATTTGCCGTTGGATAATAATGAGAACCCAGTTCGAAAGCCGTGACCTCTTCGGATTTATATGCCCTGTCTCCTTCGATAAAAATTGTCCAAATATCGTGATCTGCGCGGGAGGGAGAGCGGATTGCACGTGACACGGCTCCCCATAATGCGTACCGGTTGCTCGGTTTCCAAATCATTCGCATGTTGGGTTGTACTTCAAAACCTGTAAAATCATTATGCTCAAATTTCGAACCTGCAATAAGTCTTAAAATTTGATCACATACATCCCACTCTTCCTGTACAAACGCGCTGATCACACCAAACTGGCGGCTGGACGGATCAAAACTCGCTATTGCAGAATTCTCTATATTATCCGCAGTCAGAAGATATTCAAAACCCCAGACAAGACTGTGCCTTTGATGGATTTGAACCCGGTGCTGAAAATCGATATCAAATGTATGGTATCTGCCAGCGATGAAATCTTTTTCAACCCGTCTCACCTGATCATAATAAAACTGCAGGGTGAAATCGGATCGTTCTGAAAAAGTATGTTTCCAGCTTCCCAATATATTACCGCCGGAAAATCCACTCTTATAAGGATCAAAATTGGGAACAGTGAGTTTTGTACCGGCTCTGCCGTTGTAAATATCTCCCTGTAATTTGAAAACACTGGATTCCGACATGTCCCAATCCATACGAAAACCGCCTCGTAATGCATTCCAGCCATCAAAAGCTTCTTTCCCCGTTGCATCAGCATAACTGTCCCGTTTGAAATATTTGCCATATACCCGATAGTAAATATTTTTCCCGATTTGCTGGCCATACCTAAAACGGGTAAATTGTTTTTCATCAGTACCGATACCTGTTACCAATAAACCGCCCTGTGTTTCGCGAGCGTTTTTTGTAATCACATTGATAATACCGTTCACGGCATTCGCTCCCCATAGTGTAGCTCCTGGACCGCGAATAACTTCAATTTGATCCAAATCCTCCAAAAATATATCCTGTGCCTCCCAAAAAACACCTGAAAACATGGGTGTGTACACACTCCTGCCATCTATTAAAACCAGCAGTTTGTTGGCAAAAAGACTATTAAATCCTCGAGAACTGATAGCCCATTTGCTCGCATCCAATTTACCGACCTCGAATCCCGGAACCATACGCAATGCTTCGGCAATCGATGTCACACCAGAATATTTAATATCATCAGAGGTGATCACAGAAATAGCCGCAGCTACATTGGACACTTTTTCGATCTTTTTGGAAGCCAGACTGACTTCAATATTCATCAGTTCCTCAAGGCTTAATTCTGTCAAATCGACAGATTCGACCTGTGCAAATCCAACTGAAATAGATATAAAAAATAAGGTGGAAAAAACCATCCATTTTAATTTTCCCATCTATTTTCTCCATATAGAATTCTATCTTCATAGCTTTTGCAGGAATAAAAAAGTTGCATGTATGATGTCCACGAATAACAGAATGTTGTCATACTTCTTATAACCATATTAAAGTGAAATGACAAACATCGCTTTTAAACACATAATAAAAATATTTTGAAATACACATACGAACAGCGCAAATAATATGCCAACAACCCTATTGTTTATGATATATTAAATAATTGTTAAATCAAATGCTTACAAAAGGAGTTTTTTTTAAACGGGCAAATATTTTTTCTTGAATTCTTTCAAAATGAAATACAGTCGCAGGATGATATTTTCAAGCAGCGGATTTCTATCTCTCAGGAACAACCGGTTTGGGGGTAAATCCTGGTTTCCCGGGATGAAGGCCAATCCATCAATAACTGTTATTTTTCTTTTTCACATCAATCGCCGTTCGTACCGAACGCAATAAATCGGTCAAAGTGTACGGTTTCTGCAGAAAATGAAATCCCTTGTCCCGTATCAAGGGCCATTGGGATTTATGGTCCGTATAACCGCTCGTTAATAGGATTTGAACATTGGAATGAATATTGAGTATTTCTTCAACCAGGTCAATACCGCTTTTATCAGACAATACCACATCACTGAAAACGAGTTTGAAATCCCCTTTTTTCTTTTTAAAAATTTCAAGCGCTTCCTTTGCATTCCTGGCAGGGATCACTGAATATCCGCATTTGTCCAACGCTTTCAAAGCGGACTCACGTACCTTTTCTTCATCTTCCACAAGAAGAATTCTCTCATTGTTTCCTGTTAAACCCTGGAGAGAAATCTTCCCATCAACTTCTTTTTCAGGTTCTCCGGCCGAAGCAGGCAGGAAAACCTTGAACTCGGATCCCTCGCCCAGTACACTGTTTACGGAGAGCCAGCCCTCATGTTCCTTGATAATACCATAGACAACAGACAGACCCAATCCAGTTCCTTTCCCCGGACCTTTTGTTGTAAAGAATGGTTCAAAAATGCGTTCAAATATTTTTTTATCAATTCCAATTCCGGTATCACGAATGGAAAGACAAACAAAATCTCCGGGACGAGCTTCCGGCATATTTTTACTCGCATCCCGGGATAATGTCCGATTTTCTGTTTTAATTATCAACTCGCCACCTTTGGGCATTGCATCCCGGGCATTGAGGGCCAAATTCATGATAACCTGTTCAATATTTCCGGCATCAGCTTTAACTGACCAGAGTTCAGAGTCAAGTTTCGCTCGAATTTTAATATTTTCACCGATCAGGCGCTGAAACATTTTCAGAAGATTTTCAATCGAATCATTCAAACTGAACGAAGTAAACTCCATGGGATGCTTTCGGCTGAAGAGCAACAGCTGTCGAATTAATCCGGAGGCTCTCATGGCCGCAAGTCTGATTTCTTTCAAATCCTTATGCAGAATATGATTTTCCTCGACCTGCATCATAGCCACATCAGAACTCACCTGAATGGCTGTCATCAAATTATTGAAATCATGAGCGACGCCTCCGGCCAATGTCCCGATCGCCTCCATTTTCTGGGCCTGAAACAGCTGGGCTCGCATCTTTTCTTTCTCTATTTCCGCGTTTTTTCTTTCCGTCACATCGTGGACATTGCACTGAATTAATCTCCGGTTATCCATATTGTAACTGTTGCATGTCAGTTCAATATCGACTTCCTTGCCGTCTTTCCTTTTGATCAGTAAATTTTCATGATGAATATATGCATCTTCCTTGGACTCATCGAATAAATCATCTAGTAAAGACGGATCATCAAGCACTCCGATATCGAAAAGTGTCTTGTTCAAAACCCGGCTGCGTTTGACTCCTAATAATTCCAGCATAAATGGATTGACATCTCGGATTTCTCCTGTTGCTGCATCAAGAAGCAGGATTCCTTCTTTGGCCGATTCAAACAAGCGTCTGTATCTTGTTTCTGAAGCCAGGAGTGCTTCTTCGGCACATTTCTTCTCTTTCATCGCCTGTGATTTTTCAACAGCACTTCTCACTGCCGGGCCCAGACGCCCCAGACGGTCTTTCAGGACATAATCGACCGCACCCGCTTTCATGCATTCAACAGCGGTTTCTTCATTAATCGCTCCAGTAACGACAATGAGCGGAGTATTTGGTAAATTTTTCTTGACCAGTTTTAGAGCACTCATCCCGTCAAATTTTGGTAGAGAGTAATCGGCAAGGACAAGATCCGGTTTTAATTCTTCGATGGCTGCCATGAAATCTTCCCGGCTGACCACTCTTTTTGAGATAAATTTGAACTTGGCATCCTTCAGCTCATTTTCCATTAAAAGAGCATCGGACTTCATATCTTCCAGTATCAGGATGCGAAGTTGGTTATCCATAAATCAGTTCCATTTTGTTATTTAATGAAATACGACTAAAAACTCCCATTATTCTAAAAATATTGAAAAAATGTGGCTAATACAAGTATTTTATCATTCAGGTCAATAATTTTCAATAAACCGCATTGACCAGTGACAACCTCAATAATAAAAATCCGTTACTGTAAAAAACTCAACAAATAGACTCCTTCCCGACCAACCAGAAAGAACAACAAGGAAACAACGATCGGCCAGATCAGCCATCGAAAAAAGCCAAGAAACAGGAGGCCGAAAATAATGAGCATGCCGTATCTTTCAATTTTCAGATAATTCTGCGCCCATTCGTTCGGCAGCAGTCCGGTAACGATACGCGATCCGTCAAGGGGCGGAATGGGGATGAGATTAAAACATGCCAGCACCAGATTGATAAGTACAACAAGCACTAAAAATTGATGAACGGCATTGGATTCTCCGGAAATACCAAAGGACAATCGGAAAATAACGGCTGCAACAATGGCTAGCAGTAAATTGCTTGCAGGCCCCGACGCACCCACAATGGCAAGATCTTTTTTCATGTGTTTAAACCGCCACGGATTGATCGGAACGGGCTTGGCCCATGCAAACAAAACCGGAGCATGCGTCAGGATAAGAAACAGCGGGAGGAGAATGCTCCCGAACGGATCGATATGGGGAATTGGATTCAGCGTCAGCCTTCCCTGTTCTTTCGCTGTCGCATCGCCCCGCCAAAACGCGGCCCGGCCATGCGCATATTCATGAAAGACGATCGAAAAGATTAGTATAACTATCTGAGGTATCCAGCGCATGATATCACTCCCCTTTAATCAAATAAAATAAAATGAATTATAAAACAATCCGTCAATCCTCAATATTTTTTTCCATCCTTTTCTGTTCTTTAATACGGGCATTTTCGCCCGACTTTCTCCGGTTCTGAATAAACCATTTGCTGATCTTGCTTCT
>CAZTZL010000044.1:3117-8978 GCA_964617625.1 uncultured bacterium | reverse complement strand
CATTTTCGCCCGACTTTCTCCGGTTCTGAATAAACCATTTGCTGATCTTGCTTCTTTCAATGCCGAGAACGACATCCTGCAGACCAATAAAAAGATCATCGTCATTGATCAAACAGCCCACCGTTCCCTTCCCGGTGTCTATTTTGGCGGCAATATTGGCCAGTGAATGAATCGCTGATTGAAGATCTTTTGTCAGCGCTTCACCATATTCTTTATCGTTAATCAATTTCCCCAGCATTCCATCCTTGCTGTTCAGCTGTCCTGCAACCTCTTTCAGATCCGCGCTGGCCGTCTTCAGATCCATGATGGCCTGTTGAAAATTCACCGAATCCGAAATCAATGCACCAAGTGTTCCTTTTCCATTCTCGATCTCACCCAACATACCGGACAATTTCTGGGTGGAAAGAGAAAGATGATGCAGTGTCTCGCGTATTTCCAATGGTTCGTTTAACAGGATTCCCATGGCGCCGTTACCTTGATCAATCTTCAACAGCACTTTCCGGATGTCCTCCAGAACGAGCGAAGTGTTGCCGACAATCGCATCGTATCCTTTTGTCGGATCGGCCTGAATAAAACCGCCATCTTTGACCGGAGGCTTGTCCATACTTCCCATGGTCAATTCAACCACTTTCCCGTAGACCAAACTTGCCGAAGCGACGCGCGCCTTTGAATCCTCACGAATCCGGCCGGCGACCTCTTTGGCGACTGAAATCTCGACCAGGATATTTTTCTGATCGAGATCCTCGGGAAACCCGATCTTCTTCACATTTCCAACTTCGACACCCGTAAGAAGTACGGGGTCTCCTTCATAGAGCCCGGCGGTCGATGGAAAAAGAATCCTGTATCGAACCTTTCCGCCAAAAAAAGTGCTCTTGCCTCCAATAAAGAAGACAGCGCCAATCATGATGGATAATCCGATGACGATGACTCCGCCGACCCGGATTTCCTTGCTCAATTTTCTATTCATAATGGATGGTCCTCAGCTCCTTAAGAATTCCTGAACAATATGATCCTCACATGTTTCAATCTCTTTTGGTGTCCCGACAAACTTGATTTTCCCGCGATAAAGAAACGCAATCCGGTCCGCCACCGCCATCGCGCTTTGCACATTGTGAGTGACGATGATGGAAGTGATTCCAAGCTGTTCATGAATGCTCCGCATCAATTTGGTTACCCAGCGCGTGGTGATCGGATCCAGACCCGTGGTTGGCTCGTCGTACAGAAGCGCCCTGGGTTCGAGAATGATGGCTCTGGCCAGGGCAACACGTTTCCTCATGCCGCCGCTCAAATTCGAGGGCATCATCCAATCCGTGCCTTCCAGCCCAACCAGTTTTAATTTCTCCTTAACTTTGACCTCTATTTCACCCTGGGACAGTTGTGTGTGTTCCTGCAGAGGAAAAGCCACGTTGTCAAAAACCGACATCGAATCAAACAGGGCGCCTCCCTGAAAAAGGAATCCGACGCTTTTCCTGATCGGGAACAGTTGATTTTCTTCGTAGTTGGTAATGTCTTTTCCTTCAACAAAAACCCGCCCTTGATCCGGCCGGAGCAGCCCTACAATATGTTTCAGGATAACGGTCTTCCCGGTACCGCTGCCTCCGAGAATGATCAGGACTTCCCCTTTCCGGATGAAAAGTGTCAATCCCCTCAGAACTTCCTTTCCTTCGAAATCCTTGTACACTTCATCGAAAAATGCGAACGGCGCCATGCTTCCTCTTTAAAAAATAATCAGGAGTTTGGTCAGAAAATAATCAGAAATCATAATGCAAACCGAACTCGTAACTACGGAATTGGTCGTGGCTCTGCCGACGCCCTCGGCACCTCCCGACACTTTCAATCCGTTGTAACAACCGATCAGCGAGATAAAAAAGCCGAAGAAAACGGACTTGAATATGCCTCCGAAAAAATCGGACAGACTCACGGCCCGTTCAACCTGAGAAATGTACGTCGTAAAGGTCATTTTAATATCAACAAGACTGATGACCAGTCCGCCGCCGATGCCGACAAAATCAGCCACCGCCGTTAAAAGGGGAAGCATGAGAATCGCGGCAAAGATACGGGGAAAGACAAGTTTCTTTGCAGGACTGGCCCCCATCAGCCGGATAGCATCGACCTGCTCGGTGACTACCATTGACCCGATCACGGAGGTAATTCCCGCACTGACCCTGCCTCCGACGAGCAGGGCCGTTAAAAGCGGTCCGAACTCCCGCGTGATGGCCACGGCCACTCCAATGCCCACCATGACCCGACCGGCAAAATTGGCTTCCGAATAGGCCACCTGAACCGCTAGGACCATTCCGACAAAAAAGGAAGAAATCAGAACAATGGAAAGGGAGTGGAATCCGATCTCTTCCATCTGCGTCAGAAGGGATTTAATTTCATAGGGCTTGCGGAATCCAAAACGGAGCGTATCCACCCAGAGATAAGCGATTTCGCCGACATCCCGCGCGCTTTGGACAATCTTGTTTCTGATCGATTTCAGCCAGGAAAACATGGATTCACTTCCGCTGTTTCATTTTTATTTAAATCGGATGATGCCTGGGTCATAAAATTCCGGCGCTTCGTATCCGAGCAGGTTCAGACAGGTCACCGCGATGTTGCTCAGGCCCGAATCAAGGGATTCGTCAATCCGGTATTCATTTTGATACTGCGGATCGTAAATAATAAAGGGAACCGGATTCAGGGTGTGCGCGGTTTTCGCTTTGGGAAGTCCCTTTTCATTGAGTTTCGGCTGGCCGGATTTTTCCAATTCGTACATTTCGTCCGAATTGCCGTGATCAGCAGTGATCAGCGCGATTCCGTTCAGCTCCCGGATTTTCGGAAGCAGCCGCTGCAGAGCCAGATCGACTGATTCTACGCCGATAACCGCGGACTGAAACACGCCCGTGTGTCCGACCATATCTCCGTTGGCATAGTTCACGCGCCCAAACCGGTGCTTTCCGGAAGAAAGCTCCTCTAACAGCCGGTCCGTGATTTCGGCGCTCTTCATCCACGGCCGCTGTTCGAAGGGGACCCGGTCCGAAGGGATTTCAATGTAGGTTTCCAGCGTTTCGTTGAATTTGCCGCTCCAGTTCCCGTTGAAAAAATAGGTCACGTGGCCGTATTTCTGCGTTTCGCTGATGGCGAGCTGGGTCACTCCGGTGTTAGACAACTGCTCTCCCATGGTCCGGTCGATGGCAGGCGGTTCCACCAGATACTGTTTGGGGATATGGAGATCTCCGTCATATTCCATTATGCCGGCATATTCCACTTTCGGAACCGGCCCGCGGTCGAACTTGTCGAAATCGACTTCTTCGAACGCCCGGCTGATTTCGATGGCGCGGTCTCCGCGGAAATTGAAAAAGATCACCGAGTCGCCGTCCACAATCGGACCGGCCGGCTTCCCGTCCCGCTCAATTGTAAAGGGAGGCAGAAACTGATCCGTGACATTGGGATCCCGCTTTCGGAATGTTTCAATGGCTTTTTCGGCGGATGGGAACCGTTCCGACTTCCCCAGCACGTGAGCCTCCCATCCCCGTTTCACAATCTCCCAGTCGGCCTGGTACCGGTCCATAGTGACAACCATCCGGCCGCCTCCGCTTGCAATCACGTAATCGTATCCCGATGCGTTGATCTCGGACAGAAATTTTTCAAAGGGAACGACATAGTCTAGCGCGGAAGTCTCTCCGACATCCCTGCCGTCAAGGAGAATGTGAATTCTGACCTTTTTGACACCCTCTTCTTTCGCCCGTAAAATCATGGCTTTCAGCTGATCGATGTGGCTGTGCACGTTGCCGTCTGAAAAGAGGCCGATAAAATGAAGCGTGGACTGTTTCGTCTGACACTGCCGGATCAATTTCTTCCAGGTTTCGCCCGTCCACAAACGGCCGGTTTGAATCGCCTCGTTGACCAGCCTGGCGCCTTGGGCAAAAACCCGCCCCGCGCCGATGGCGTTGTGGCCGACTTCCGAATTGCCCATGTCTTCATCCGACGGCAGTCCGACTGCCTTGCCGTGCGCCTTAAGCTGCGTGTGGAGACAATGTTCCATCAGCCAGTCCAGCGTCGGCGTTCTTGCAGCCGTGACCGCATTCCCGATCGAATTTGGATTCAACCCGACGCCGTCCATGATGACAAGCAAAAGCGGACCGGGGCGCCCCTGAAAGGATTTGAATTTTTTAAGCTTTTCCATCAATACTCCTGAATCATGAGTGTCCAGTTAAATCATTCAATCATTTATCACTTTGTAAACATTTCATATTATACTCAAAAGAATCGGCCTTTTTGCAATGCCTGAGTCTATACAATCCTTCAGGCAAAAAAGTTAAAAAGTATGTCCATCCCACCTTTCCCCTTCGCCATTCCGCATTCTGCGGAATGATACCCTCCCTTGAGCAGTAATCCTGATAAAATCAGGTTTTCCTGGCCGCAAAAAGGCCAAAATTAATATGTTCTTTTCGCGGCATTCAATCAGTATCGGAAAACCGGTTGTCCGACACAGTTTTCTTTCCCAGTTGATTGAGTTTATCTCCCATCCAGCCGGTCTTCGCATCGGGATGGGCGTCCACATCGGGAAAATAGGGTTTGATGTCCAACAGGGGCGTTCCATCAACCATATCCACACCGGAGATGTGAAGAATATTTTTTTCTCTATTGATCAGCCGGACCACAGTCATTCCGATGGGATTGGGTCGCCTCGGGGACCGGATGCTAAATATCCCGTGCGGACAGTCATCGAGAAAGGGCCGAGCGGCAAGATCATACCCTTTTGATTCATGAAAATAGTAAAGCAGAATCAGATGGGAAAAACCCTCGATATCTTTCAGCCCTTCTTCATACTCCGGGTCGATTTCGACGGTTCCTCGGTTCTCCGGGAAAAGAGCGCCCTGAATCGGCATCCCCTGTCTCTGCTGAAACGGAGTATGAATTGTTCCTATGGGCCGAAATTCAATTTGATTCGTCACGGATCAAACTCCTAATTGCTTCCCAGTCGGGGGAACTCATGAATGATCACTTCCTGTTCACCGTGTTCCGAGGTCATGCAGTAGACTTTCCCGTCTTTGCAAATCCAGTAAGAAATCGGGAAGGCCCATTCCGAAGCAGATATCTTCTGGATATAGGCTTCCGGTTTGATGAAGAATTTTACTTTCCTCAAAATCTCGATGCCCGATCCGATAAAGAGCCGGATCCAGGTTGCAAGAAACAGAGAAATTGATTTTTTACTGATTTGATTGACTGTCATAATGATCTCAGATCTCTATCAATTGATATTCGGAGCGACCCAGCCCGATCGATTCTCCATGCCGAATCTGAATCCGTGCATCGATTTTGGGATAGGACATGTCCGTGAGTTTGAGGTTTTTACGATTGTTCTTCTGAAATAGATCCAGGCTGGCCGCATCAATGGCCACCGGATCTTTGCCGGCCAAGATGCCGATGTCCGGCATGAGCGGCCTTTGATCGATGTCAAAACAATCGCAGTCTTTGGTGATCGAAGTCAGAAAATTGAAATAGCCGACTTTGCCCGGTTTCTGTGAAACCACGCCGAGCGCGTGTTCGGCAATCCGTTTCTGCAATTCTGTTGAATTCACATTCCAGTCGTGCTTGACCGCATCGAAACGGCAAACCGCGATGCACTCGCCGCAGCCGATGCATTTTTGATCGTCAATCACGGCCGTTTTATTGTTCATGGAAATGGCATCCGCAGGACACCACCGGATGCAGACACCGCATCCCGTGCAATATTGTTCGGAAATATTCGGATTCATGCCCGCATGCTGCCTGAGTTTTCCCTTCCGGCTGGCAAATCCCATTCCCAGATTCTTGATGGCGCCGCCGAGTCCCGTGCTCAGATGGCCGGTCACATGGGTCATGGCAATAATCGC
>CAZTZL010000044.1:0-3017 GCA_964617625.1 uncultured bacterium | reverse complement strand
CTTATTTTTTCAGCTATTAATGTATTAATAAATCGGCACAAATGCAACATCCGCCGAAGAGTGGATGAGGAAATTTTATGGAGAGGGGGAAAAACAGATTATGAACGTTCCAGGGTTCTACCTTGGAACGGATTAAATTAATAGGCTAAGTCCCTCCTTATTTATATATCCCGGAAGGTGGCCTGAACACATTAATTAATCGCGTGGCATTGCATTTGGCCAATGTACCATTAACACGACCTGCAGGTCGTGCCACACATATTTATTTACATTTATATAATTAACTTTACACCCGTCGAAGTGGTTTTCTTGACATCTTTGGAGTATTCACGTTCCTCGAAGAATTCTGTTATTGATTCAACTTACACCTTAAACGATTTCTTAAATCATTCATGTGAGTATAAGGCAAAAGACTATCATGTTGCAACCGCCCAACCACAATAGCTGGTGATATATCTAAATCGTTTGCAAAGGCTCGTACAGCGCTTTTTGTCCGAAAATTCCCTGCTGTAATAAATCGTTTCCATTCTATAGATGGTATTAGAAAATTTGAAGCAAACTGATCAGCCTCTTCCTCTTTATCATTGGTAAAACCATCCGATTCAATAAAAATATCTTTCTTCCCATGTTTCAAAATATGACCTGCCTCATGAAAGAATGTAAACCAGAATATATCTTCATAACCGCCACGTAAACTGAGTTGTATTAGAGCTTTTTCTGGTGTGAGCCATCGCGTTACCCCATATACAGGTACCCCTCTCAATGGTGGCACAAATACAACAGCCACACCCGCTTCAGCGCATTGATCAACCATTGCCGATTCAAATTTGTCCGGCCCGTGTCGTGTATAGGATCGCAAGTTTTGAAGGGCTTCATGGAATAGTGCTTGATTGTATTTGTCACATTTTATTTTTTCAGATTCCAATTCACCTTTTCGAAGCCACACAGAATTAGCTTCAGGATTCTTTTTAAATGCAGGTGATTGCCTGTAAGCGCCTTCAGGATTTTGCCAAACAACATCCCACTGATCAGGCGAATTTACACCGAAAAATGAAAGCACCGCATTGAGTATCTCTGTGGGTTCTTCCACTTGCTGAATCCACCCGGCCTTTTCCATTTCTCGAACCGGTATTTTCTTTAACCATTCAAGATGATTTGTAAGTTTGCTTTTAGAATTTTGTCTGGCGATCGATTCATCATATTGACATTGTCTCTGAATCCAGAAAGATGCTGTTATACCAAGTACTCGCTCAAGCTGAATTGCCGTTTCAGCTGTGATACCAGTCTTGCCTTTAATGATTTCGTTAATGGTCTTTTTAGGCCGGCCTGTTCTCTCAGCCAATTGAGCTTGCGTCATACCCCGTTCTTCTAGGGCGTCTTCCAGAGTGCCACCAGGGTGTGACACTTCAGTCGGCGCATATTCATTTATCCATTTATTTGCCATGATAGTCCTCCATACCTAAAATTCGGACTACGGTAATCTTTGATAAATCAAGCCAACCATTCTTTTCGGGCAAAGGATCACCTAAAGGTTCCAGAATTAATCTTTTTGGGTGATCCAAATTCATTGCCCATTGTCCTTTTCTATTCTCTTTAAGCGGATGCAATCTTCCCGGTGAAGTTTCCAATACAGCCATATTACTTGCAGCAGAAATATCATCGAGGCGCCTTTTTAACTTTCCACCGGCCCGTATACATTGCTTCATTAGTTTAGTACTCGCAAAAAGAATGTCCAATTAGTGTCTCCATTAAGTTAACGATTAACGTTAACGATATCAAGCACTTTTTAAAATATTAATATGCTAGAATCCAAAGCATTTTATAGTTTTGATCATTCCAGAATTCTACCATAGAACGGATTACATTAGAAAGTTTGACCCTACATCAGTACGTTGCTGCGTTGAGCTGCCGGAGGTGTTCCTCACCTTCGGCTATCATCCGGCGAGGAGAAGAACTCCTCATCGAGCAGGAATTAGATAATCAAATTTATTACCGAATCCATTGTTGTGTTAAATATTTTGTGAGCCCATCCAAACCAGGAAACATAGTAAAATCATGAATGTTATAAGTTTCTAAAACCACCATAAGTTCTATTTTGCACTTTTGATTAATTACAACTCTTTCTAAAGAAGGTACATCAAATATCTCAGATGGATTGGGATGCACAGTAAACAATCCCGATTGTGCACCAATTCTTAATGTTACATTACGGGGATTAAACAACATAACTTCTTTTATTTCAAATGGAGATGGGAATTTTTGTTCGTCAACATTAAGTAAATCTTTAGATTTAAAAATATAGAGTATTGAATCAGATGAATATTTGTAATTCACAGAGAAATAAGCAGCTGCAAGTGGATTTGCAGTCCAATCGAGAAGTCTAGTGTGCAAACCATGGTGTTGTGCAATAGCAAGCCAGTCCCACTCATTTTGGGGATTATATGACAAGTAAGGAACTGCTAAACGCTTAAAGTCTTTAAATAATCCCATTTCAACTGAATTATCGTTATTTTGTGATTTGATTTGATCACGACCGTATTTGGGGCGTAACTTATACTTGTCCGAATCTTCCCCCCGATAAAAATAGTTAGAATCCCAATGTCTTCTAATCATCTGATGGAAATCTTCGACAGTATTAACTTCTAAATGTTTCATATAAGATTTTTCTGCCTAACTTAGTATTAACTACCAAATCACCTGAAATAAATTGCCTACTATTGTACTACTATTTTCCAAATGGAGCCAAAAAAAATCGTTTTCCCAAAACAAAAATCGAGATAACAATAAAAAGAATCGTCAATGAAGTATGTGCAAAGGTGTAGTAGAAATATAAAGTAAAGATGAAAATAATTCAAGTAAAATTAACACTGTTCTTGAACAGATTTCATTGGAGGGCTGAGTCTTCCGTTCTACCCTGGAACGGATTATCCTGCATGCCGGAGTAGGACCCTAGGTCCATTTCAATTTCAGCTTGTTATTTTTGTGGAACTTTTCGGCCGGTGTCTAAAATTAATTGT
>CAZTZL010000043.1:19838-23734 GCA_964617625.1 uncultured bacterium | reverse complement strand
TCCTTTATTTCTATCCCAGATCCTAATGAGTGACGATATCCTTGAATTTTATTTAATTAAGTCAAAACGAAAAATCGATAGCGAGGATATAGATGATTATGACCCTCAACGATATAAAATAATAAATGATGATAAATTTAATTACATAGTAGGAATAAGTCCGACACTAACAAGTTTACAGATAATAAAATCTTCTGTAGCATTTGATAGCCGAACGAATAGACCATATATAATAGTTGAGTATGATTCATTAGGTTCTTCAGTCTTTGCAGAAATTACCAGACAAAATATTGGTCGTCAAATGCCTATTGTATTAAACAATAAGATAATAATGAATCCTACAATACAAACTCCAATAGTTAATGGCATTGTTACTATTACAGGTCCATTTTCAATGGAAGAAGCATTTCGATACTCTGTTAATTTTAAAGCGGGCAGACTCCCATATATGTTATCGCTATTAAACCTTGAGGAGTATTAACAAATTTGCATAACAATTTTTTGCAGTCGGATCGCTAAAGCGATCCATGAATTTCTCGTGGACGAGAAATTCTAAAACAAACATTCGGGACGTTAGCTCTTGGCTCGCGACCGCTGAAAAAGGCGTTATGCCAAAATTCAATGAAATATGTTTGGGAAAAAAAGTAAAGGGCTTATATTAACCTTTTTCACATCAATGATACTACGCAAAAATATGGCTTATATAAACAATACTATCGTAGATATTTTTCATTATTAAATAATAACGGATTTACAGGAGGGAGATTAATCATGCGAAACACTAACCAAAAAAGTATTTTCATATTTTTAATGGTTGTGCTACTTTTTAGTCTTAACACTATTCTTATTTCAGGTCAAAAAACAGAAGTGACAAACGCGACTATGGACACTTTACAAATAGATGAATTAAAAAGTTTTTTGCTTAATGAGAAATATGATGATCGATTGTTATCAAAGTCAAGCAATAAAATAATCAGCCATATTGATAATTCTGAAATGGAATTTACCGCCTTTAATAACAGATCCCTTCAAAAAATAACGGCCCGTACTGAGATCCCTGTCGGCAGTGATCCATATTATACGACAATTGGAACTGGTCAGACAAATGATTATTCCATTTGGAGCGGCGCCGGCAGTATGGCCAGCAGTGCGACAGTCGCATTGGTTGGTTCCGGTGCTGATAATTTTGAACTGCATGTGGACAATGTATATTTGGTCGCTATCTCGGGCGGGACAATCGTGTATGATATTTTCTTTGATATCACTGCAAAGACCAGCGCGGTAAATGGCACTTATCAGGTTTCACTGGTGACTGTTTTAATGAACAGTTCACATTCTGTTGTGGGCGGATATACGAGAAACAATATTTTTATTACTGTCACTGTCGGAATTGGTCCTCTCGCTGATTTTCATGCATCTCCGATATCCGGTACGGCACCGCTCACGGTTCAGTTTACTGATCAATCCACCGGTGATATTACAAGCCGATCATGGGATTTTGGAGACGGAGAAATGAGCACCTCAATCAATCCTTCACATACCTATCAGAATACAGGAACGTATACGGTTAGTTTAACTGTCACGGGGCCAGTAGGTACAGATACTGAAACTCGTAGCAATTATATTAACGTCTACTCTGCACAGTACGTGAATGTCATTTTCAAAGTGAATGCCGCGACTGTTCCAGATACCATCGGTCCGAATAGCACAATCCAAATTCGGGGCACCATTGTCACGCCTGCAGGAAGAGCTGTCGATGATGCCAGTGCGGACATGCTGTCTCCAGGAGTCGTGTTAACGTGGAATGGACAATCGACACTGTTTCTCGATCATATTCAGGGAGACTATTGGGAGGGCACTTTTCCATTTTTCGCCGGATCACAGGTATGCTATAAATTTTATCACAATGCTTCCCATGATACCGTCTACAGCAGCGCAGATTGGGAACACCGTGGTTGGGAATCCGATATCAATCCTCCGGTATATGTGTATGGTATGGATCGCGGATTGGATCTTTCTACTTTTGCAGGGACGGACACGATCCTTCCTCTCCAATTTGTGAATGGTCAGTTGGCTACGGCTGAACAATACTTCAGGCCTTATACAGAAACGGATTCGATAGATGTATGGTTCCGGATCAATATTCAAACATATGAAAACTTCAATCCTGAAACACAGATTGTGGGAGTTCGAGGAGGAACAAATGGTATGGATATCGGAGATTTAAGTTGGGATCGTACTTTTTATTTAACTCGAGAAAGTCAGCATGCCAATGGTGGATCAAGGGATTATAACGGTGAACATTTCTGGTCCGGACGTGTGCGGCTTCCCAATGATGTTGATATAGGAACCACTGTCGAATACAAATTTGTTGTCATGAATCAGAGTGATCCCAGCGATGCAGAACCAATCAAAGAGGAAGAAATTGAAAACCGATTTTTCACGATTACTCCGGCTCAATCCGATACGACCTTGCACTGGGATATATTTACTATTTCGACAACAGAAGTTGAATTTAATAAAAATGATATACCAATAAATTTTGCATTGTTTCAAAATTATCCCAATCCATTCAATCCATCCACACAAATTGAATATGATGTCAAAGAAGCCTGTAAAGTTAATCTGGTCGTTTATAATTTGAATGGTCAGGTTATTAAGGTGCTTGTCAATTCATATCAACAGCCAGGCAATTATTCTATCAATTTAAACATACAAGAGACACCATCAGGCATATATTTTTATAAAATTCGTATTGGTGATTTTCAGGCTGTCAAGAAAATGGTGAAGATTGAGTGACTTTTCTTCCCCGCAGTGGCTCTGCCTCTGTGGAATTTAATTTAGACATTCGCTGGTATAAAACAAAATGGTTGATTAAGACCTCAATGTTTCATATTTTAATTCTAAGAAATGATTATAAATCAACTGAGGTATAAAAATGAAAGATTTTGCCGATTTATTAGAAAATACTTTAAAGCTTCATCCAAATGAAAGAGCTTTTTTTGCAGAAGAAATATTAAAGAGTTTGGAGTCTCCCAATTTGGAAATTGATAAATCATGGGAAGAAGAAGCGATAAAAAGATATAACGCCTATAAAAACAATAAAGTTGCCGCAAAGAACTTGGAAGACGTTCTACGCAAGTATGAGTAATTTAATAATCAAACTTTGGCAAATTTCCACAATGATTGTCATTCTGAACTTGATTCAGAATCTCATCATTAAATAGATCCTGAACTGAATTCAGGATGACACGTTATTTTTTAGATTTTCAAAAATTTGCCAAAGTTTAGTTGTAATTATTGCAATATCTCATCATCACAGAAAACCATACTATTCGATAGAGAGATTAGAAAAATAATTCCAAGTATTTTTCTTCCCCTCAGGAACTCTGCCTCTGTAAAATTTAGTTTGCCATTTCCGTAGTGAAATCATGTACTGATCGTCCAGGGGTTCCGCCCCGTGAAATCACTGGTCATTTTCCCACCGCCCAATGTGATCACCTCGAACAAAATTTAAATAATCCGCAATAAAAATAGTGTATTTTTCTCTTGGAAATTGAAAGGAAGTGCATTATATTATTTGCCCTTTGGATTGACAGAAAAAATGATTATAATTGATTAAACAGTAAGGAAAAGTAACAGCAGAAAATGGTCAAAAATATTCAAATTGAAAATATGCGGAATATCGGAATCAGCGCGCATATCGATTCCGGCAAGACGACGCTGACCGAACGGATTCTGTTCTATACACAGAAGATTCACGCGATTCACGAAGTTCGCGGCAAGGACGGCGTTGGCGCCAAAATGGATTCCATGGAACTGGAACGGGAACGCGGCATCACCATCGCTTCGGCTTCGACCAATGTGGACTGGAAAAAGCATTCAATCAACATTAT
>CAZTZL010000043.1:17050-19738 GCA_964617625.1 uncultured bacterium | reverse complement strand
GGACCGAACGGAGAAAATATACGCACGGAAGAAATCCCGGATGATCTTTTGAAAAAAGCCAAAGAAAAACGGGATATTCTTTTAGACGCAGTTTCCATGTTCAGCGATGAATTGATGGAAGCCTTTCTCGAAGATAAAGTGACTGAAGAAATGATAGTCAATGCCGTGCGCAAAGGGACTATCTCTTTGCAGCTGACTCCGGTCTTTATCGGATCGGCTGTCAAAAACAAGGGCGTTCAGCCGTTGCTGGACGGCGTGATTCAATATCTTCCTTCCCCGAAAGAAGTCACCAATATAGCGCTCGATCGGAAAAACGATGAGGCCGAAATAGTGCTCGAACCCAGAGCGGATGCACCCTTGGTTATGCTCGCCTTTAAATTGGATGATACCCAGTTCGGTCAATTGACCTATGTTCGTATTTATCAGGGCCGGCTCGCAAAAGGGGATGAAATTGTCAACTCCCGGGACAGCCATAAAATCCGGGTGGGTCGTTTGATTCGGATGCATGCCAATGAAATGGAAGACATTACATCGGCGGAATCCGGGGATATCGTCGCCCTCTTCGGGGTGGACTGTGCTTCGGGAGACACCTTCACATCCGGTGATGTGAATTACTCCATGTCCTCCATGCACGTCGCCTCACCCGTGATTTCGCTTTCTGTCAAACCGAAAGACAATAAATCTTCCGAAAATATGGCCAAGGCCCTGAATCGTTTTTGCAAAGAGGATCCCACGTTCCAAACCTATGTGGACCCCGAAACCAATGACACGATTATCCGGGGTATGGGCGAACTTCATCTGGATGTCTATGTGGAACGGATGCGGAGGGAATATCGCGTCGAGATAGAAACCGGAGCGCCTCAGGTCGCGTATCGGGAAAGCATTTCCCACTCTTCGAACTTCACGTACACGCACAAGAAACAAACCGGCGGCGCCGGCCAATTCGGTAAAGTTATGGGTATAATAGAACCCAACCACGAAGGGGAATTTGAATTTGTGAATGAAGTCAAAGGCGGCAACATTCCGTCCGAGTACATCCCTTCCTGTGAAAAAGGATTTAAAGCCTGCCTGGATAAAGGCGCATTGATCGGATTTCCTATTGTGGGTGTTAAAATTACGCTTCAGGACGGCCAGTATCATGCCGTGGATTCTTCGGATGTGGCTTTCCAGCAGGCAGCTATCGGCGCATTCCGTGAAACCTACTGGAAATGCAAACCCATTATTCTGGAACCCGTGATGCGGGTAGGCGTGGAAACACCTTCAGAATTTCAGGGAACGGTTCTCGGAACCATCAATCAGAGGCGCGGCATTGTATTAAGCGCTGTAGAAGACCGGAATTTCGCAGTGATCGAAGCGGAAGTCCCTCTCAGTGAAATGTTCGGATACTCCACCATATTGCGGTCGGCCACACAGGGGAAAGCGGAATTTACCATGGAGTTTTCACAGTACAAAAAAGTCCCCGAATCCATTGCCGAACAGCTCAAGAAGGATTTTGAAGAAAAGAGAATTCTCAATAAAAGAGGATAGAGATTGTATAACTTAAAACTAGAAACTTGAAACTGTAAAAAAGTCATCACGAGGAAATAGAATGTTAAAAGATGAATTGATAAAAAAAAGTCCGATACGTGTTTTTGAGAAATCCATCCACGGCGGACTGGAGAAGGGTGATCTCGGTGTTATCACTGCAAGAAAAGGAGTCGGGAAAACGGCCTGTCTGGCACACGTCGCAATTGACAAGATGCTGAGAGGTCAGCAAGTGCTTCATATCTCCTTTGCAGACGACCCATTTCATGTCCGAACCTGGTATCGTCAGGTATTCGATGAAGTGGCCAAACAATACAAATTAGAAGATGCTCTCGACGTATTTGACGAACTTGTACACCACCGGCTGATCATGCACTTCAAACAAAAAGATGTAGTTTTTGATAAAATCCGGGAGAATATCCAGCAGGTCGAAAAAGGAACGGATTTCAGTCCGGAAATTATCATTGTGGATGGATGTGATTTCGATACTGTCACGGATGATACATTATTAGACTGGAAACAATTGGCCGTCGATCAGAACACAGCGATCTGGTTTGCCGCTATTCAGCACCGGGAAAATTTACAAATGGATGATCGGGGTATTCCGGCGCCGGTGAACCGGTTCACGGATTCTTTTTCTGTCATCATCATGCTCGAACCCGAGCAGGATTTTATCAATTTTAAATTGCTGAAGGACCGCGATTCCACCAACCTTGAAGAACTCTGTTTGAAACTTGATCCCAAAACACTTTTAATTTCAATAAAATAATTTCTCCTTTCATTCGTCTCTAATTATGAAATGGAGACAGCATTGACATTAAACATCGGAAAAGTATTCGACAAAGAGCACAGTCGACTGCTTGGTTTCATCCGCAACCGGGTGAACAATCCCGAAGACGCCGAGGACATTCTTCAGGATGTGTTTTACTCGGCCATTCAGGGAACCAGCATCACCGAGCCGGTCGAAAATATTCTTGGATGGATATACACTGTGGCCCGGAATAAAATCATCGACTGGTACCGGAAAAAACGCCTTCCGCACATTGCGATCGACAACGTTTCACCGGAAACTTCGCTCGAACATCTCCTGTCGGATAGTGAGCTGCATCCCGAAAAAATATTTTATGGAAAGTTAATCCTTGAAGAAATCGAGGAATGCATCGA
>CAZTZL010000043.1:14417-16950 GCA_964617625.1 uncultured bacterium | reverse complement strand
TTTTCGGATGGATCGTCATGCTGCTCTGGAACTGGCTGATGCCTGTGATTTTTGGATTGCCCACAATTACATTCTGGCAGGCCTGGGGACTGGTCGTACTTGTGCACCTGCTCTTTAAAGCCGGGCATGGCCATAAACACGATCATGATGGTCATTTTCATTCCAATTGTGACTGGAGACAGACATTCAAAGAGAAGATGAAAAAACATTTTGGTAATGAACCGTCCGGATCATCTTCTGCCGAAGAAACCAATCCATCATAGCAGATTTGGTTAGATGGAGTCCGTCTTAAAAGCGGGCTCCATCTCCCATTCAAAGTATAACAAGAATTTAAATCTGCAGATCAATAAACGACTATTCGCCCGAAAGGATATTATCATGATGAAAAGAATTCCTCACCCGGATAAAATAGGTTCCACCGTGCAGGATCCTGGGGAATACTATGAAAAGCATAAAAAACGTGCACAATCCCAATTTAAATCCTTTCTCAAACAGATTCGCAAATTGGGTATAAAAGGACGTTATCTCGAAATCGGTTCAGGTCCCGGAATTCTGGCATCCATGGTGACAAGTTCATTTCCGGAAATTCAAATTACAGCAGTCGAACTTTCTTCCGATATGATTGATCTGGGGAAAAAACATGTGAAAGAAATGAGCATGGAAAACCGGATTCAATTTGTTCAGGGTAATACCGAAGATGAAACATTCGTGTCATCACTCGGACAATTCGATCTGGTTTATTCCACTTTTTCTCTGCATCACTGGAAAAATCCGGAAAAGGCCATTCGTCTCATCTATAATGCGACCGATAAAAACGGAACGTCAATGATCTTCGATTTCAAACGTGTCTGGTGGCTGTATTACCATCCAAAGCATACGGGATTTATGAACTCTGTTCGAGCTTCGTATTTGCCGAAAGAGATGAAACGGATGTTTAAAAATATTGGAATCCAAAATTATAAAATCCGTACACCCTTCCCCTATTTCTGGCAAATTATTACAATTCACAAATAGAATCCTTCATATCATCGATCCTTCCGAAGGTCCGATACTTTTAAAAGTATCGGACTAACAAACATTCAATCTATCAAATAGTTCTCTATTGACTATTTTTAAAAAGAGCTTGACAAGCTCTTATTTTTTTAGTATTATTACTATAGTTATAGTAGACCAACTGCAAGAATAGGAGAAACCATGTCCAAAAATAAAAAATTGACTCCTGTAGAATGGGAAATTATGGATACCATCTGGGAATTGAAAAAACCTTCTTCTGTCCGGGATGTTTGTAAAGAGGCCTTCCCGAATGGCGAAAAAGCCTATACAACCATACAAACAGTGATGAACACACTGGAGAAAAAAGGATTTTTAAATAGAGAAAAAATCGGTCTGGTTAACTTTTACACACCCCAAAAAAGCCGAGAGAAAATCATCCGATCCGAGATGGCTCAAGTGGTTTCAAGAATGTTTGAAGGTTCCGTGCCGGCCATGGCCAACTTTTTAATCAACACCGAGAACCTCAGTCTGGAAGAATTGAAAGAAATTAAATTTATTCTGGATAAAAAGGAAAAAGCGTTAAGGAGCAAATAACCATGATCGATTTTATCAATCGTTTGGGCAGCGGCTGGATGACCTATTTCGGCTGGGCGGTTATCCAAAATACTTTTTTTCTGGGACTGTTATTTTTTGCACTCTATCTATTGCAAAACACATCCGCCCGGTTAAAATACGCCGTTACACTGATCGGACTGATCAAACTCCTCCTTCCTCCTTTCCTGCCGGCCACCTTTCTTTCATTACCGGTATCGGACACCAATTCGGCCAGTGCAGCCACTGTGATTCAACCCGTATCCGAAATCGTCTCTTCAAAAGCATGGTTTCTGGAAATACGGTACACCGGCTGGCTTTTGATAATCTGGACACTTTTTGCGGTCGGATCGATTCTCATTGCACTGAGCCTGACATTAAGATTAAAAAGCCGGTTAAAAACAGCAGTTAAAATCGATCATCAAAAACTCGATCTGGGGAACAACATCGCTTCAATTCAAATACTGAAAAGCGATAAAATCAGTATTCCCCTGACTATGGGAATGATGCCTCAAAATATTTATGTGCCCGCTCTTTGGGATCAGTGGTCGGAACGATGCAAAAGAATGATCATTCAACATGAACTTGCTCACATTAAAAGAAAAGACGGGATCGCCCAGTTATTGCAAATCTTGGCGCAGGCCATCTATTTTTTCCATCCTTTGGTCTGGCAGCTCAGCAAGCGGATGAATGAATGTCGTGAAATGGCATGTGACGAAGCTTCAATCGAAAACAACTCGGGACTTTCCGTGGAATATTCCAGAGCTTTGGTCGAAATCGCCGAGAACATGGTGCAAACCCGGTTGGGTGTCTCCTCGGCGTCTGCCCTGATCAGGCAGAAAAACGAACTCCTCAACCGTGTTCAGTACTTAATCAGGGAGGTAAAAATGCACAATACATCCAAACTTAAAATCGGTTTGATTTTAGCCGGACTTCTTATTTTCATTGT
>CAZTZL010000043.1:0-14317 GCA_964617625.1 uncultured bacterium | reverse complement strand
ACGCCTCCGATGCCCGTGGGCGGTTTCGCCGAGATCCAGAAAAACCTGGAGTATCCCGAAGCAGCCAGAAAAGCAGGAACCGAAGGCAAAGTGGTGCTCTATGTCCACATCAGTGAAACCGGAGAAGTTCTGAAGACCAAAGTCCAGGAATCGGTCAATCCCGAATGCGACAAAGCCGCAATCAAAGCCATCCAATCTGTTAAATGGAACCCGGCCAAACAGGGCGACGATCCGGTCGCCGTCTGGGTCGCCGTTCCCATCAGTTTCAAATTACATTAATCACCAAAAGAGTGATGGAGTCCGCCTGAGAAGCGGGCTCCATCTTTTTTGAAAATCACTTGACATCTAAGAATTGTTGTTGTATATTTATTCCGACCGACCGGTCGGCCATTAAAAAAGAAAGACATCCGGATGGCACCGAAAATCGTAGATAAAGAAGAAAAACGAAATCTGATACTTGAGGCAGCCATCAAGGTATTTGCCAAACTTGGTCTGCCCAATACCAAAATGATTCACATTGCCGAGGCTGCCGGAATTGGAAAAGGCACGATTTACGAGTATTTCAAAAGCAAAGAAGAATTGGCCATCGCAGCATTCAATGTATTCGTGAAAGAAGCACAAACTCAAATTGCAAAAAAACTAAAGAAAATTGAAGACCCGAAAGAAAAATTGTACACCTACATCGTCTCCTGGACCGATATCATGGATGAGGAATTTCTGGATTATGCGGACATCATGCTGGACATCTGGGCGGAAAGCGTCCGGCTTCATCAGGGAAAAGATGTATTCGGACTGAATAGAATGTACCGTACCTATCGCGAACAGATCGCCGAAATATTAAAAGAGGGCATTAAAAAAGGTGCTTTCAAATCAATGGATATCACAGTGGTATCCGCAATTATAATCGGCACCATGGACGGCATTATGATTCAGTGGCTTCTGGACAGAAACATTTTTAAAATAAAACCGGCACTGGAACAACTTGCAGAGCTTATCATGAGTGGTGTGCAGAAGAAAAATTAATTTTTTTATTTTCTAACCGGCCAGTCGGTATGATAAGGAGAATCAATATGAAAAAGTGGATAGCAGCAATCATCTTTTTTACAGGATGTCAGTTACTGACCGCTCAGGAGCTGACCGGTCCGCAAATCATTAAAAAAGTCAATGATTTGTTGAATCCTGAAACCATGTGGTGCAAATCCGATATGATCATACAAACATCCTCGGGGCAGGAAAGAACATTTGTTTACGAATCCTGGAGCAAAAATCACGGAGAGAAAAATCTGATTCGCTATCTGGAACCCGTCCGTGTAAAAGATGAATCCACATTGATGTTAAATTACGCCGATGATATCTGGATGTATTTTCCACGTACAAACCGGGTCCGTAAACTGGCCACTCACGCCAAGAGGCAAAAAATGGAAGGCAGCGATTTCAGTTACGAAGATATGGGGGCCGGCGACAGTTTCGTAAAGGATTACACATCCAAACGGTTGAAGGATCAAAAAATAGACGACCAATCCTGTTTCCAGATCGAAATGACCAGGAATCCGGGCCGGGACGTTTCCTATTCCCGTCTTGTCATGTTCGTGCACCGGGACAACTTTGTCCCGATCCAGGTGGACTATTACGATGAAAACCAGCCGGATCGTAAAATCAAGACGTTGAAACAATCGGACATTCAAATCATCGATCAAATCCCCACGGCCATGAAAATTGAGATGATCAACGATCTGGATAATTCCCGGACACGAATGGAAATGCTTGAAGTTAAATACAACTTGCCCTTGAAAGATGAAATGTTCACGGAAAGGGGAATGAAACAATGAAAATCCTGGCCGTTTGTTCGATAGGATTGTGGATTTTCTGCTGCCCCCTGTTTGCCAGAGACGTGGATCTGTTCGGTTATTTTGAATCCCAGTGGATGGGTGCGCAAATTCATAAAGAAACCATTCAATTACAAAGCAACAAATTGAGATTGGATTTGAAGGGAGACTGGGATCGTGTCCAGTTTGGGGGCAACATCAACTGGATCACTTATCACGGAAAAACCCGATGGCAGATTACGGATTATTTGCCTGCAAATGTCGTGGAACAAATTCCAGAAATCCTTCGGCCTTTTTATGTCTTTCCTTTCGATGACAATTCCAAATTGGACAATGCCTATGTCAAAATTTCTTTCAACAAATGGGATTTAACCATGGGCAAACAGCAAATTTCACTGGGTTCCGGTTACGCCTGGAATCCCACGGATCTCTTCAACACCAAAGATCTGTTTGACCCTACCTATGAGCAGCCGGGACACAATGCCGTTCGCGCCGATGTTGCCCTGTCCGGCCGGTGGAATTTAACGGCTCTCATCGCACCGGAAGAAAATTGGGATCAATCCGCTAAACTGGTTACTACAAAAATCGGTCTGGGACGATTCGACATCGCGGTGACTGCGATTGAGAAAATGTGGCTGTTTCATGATTATAGTGTTTTATCGGAATCCGGATTCGCGGGAGAAGCTGAAAAACGGGACATGGTTGGCGGCAGTATTGTGGGCGAATTGCTGGGGCTGGGTGTCTGGATCGAGGGCGGCTATAACGACATGCGCAAAAGTACGGATTTTACGGAACTGGTGGCCGGTCTGAACTATACATTCGCATCCCAGACTTTTATTATGTTCGAGTACTTTTACAACTCCGCTTGTCCGACAAAAGAGAACGATTATACTTTGAATGATTGGATGCGCTATCTCAGTGCCGAACAAAAGACTCTGACCCGGCACCAGATTTATATGCTGATTCAGCATCCTATTTCGGATTTAACGCAACTGGGTTTGAGCATCATCGCAGCCGGTGACGGCAGTGTCGCCCTTCTCCCGTCATTGACAGCAACACCCTTTGAAAATGTCGAAGTGACTGCCTACGCCAATTTCTATTTTGGATCGGAAACAGCCGCTTTCAACAAAAATCTTGGCAACGGCGGGTTGATTCGCCTGCGCGTCTATTTCTGAAATAGAGGGAATCATTAAATGATTGCCTGGATCAATATCGTTATTTTATTAGCCTCGACCCTGCTCACGTTGATTTTTTATATCAAAAGTGTCAGCCCGGCCGCTCTTGAAAAAAAGATCGGAGCCATTGCCTATCAAAAATGTGCCCAATCACGCCTGATTTCAGGAATAATGATGCTTATTGCATCAGCCAATTATATCCTTTACGTGTTTTATCCGTTACCCCTTTCTCTTCCGAAAACCTTTCCATGGTCCTGGTGGATTTCAATCTTAATCGCGATCGGGATCGCCATCCCGGCAGGCCTACTGTGGTATCGCGGTATACATGACGCTGGAAAAGAAACCATGACACCGAGCAAGGACCATACTTTATACAAAGGAATCTACTTGAAAATCAGGCATCCGCAGGCTCTGGGAGAACTCCCTTACTGGTGGGTATTTGCTTTTCTCTGTCATTCGCCTTTTCTAACTCTTTATTCATTCGTGTGGATCCCAATATTCTATGAAATGTGCATGGCTGAAGAGCGGGATCTGGCAGTCCGCTACGGACAACCCTATCTGGACTACAAACAACAGACAGGAGCCTTTTTCCCCAAGAAATATCAACCAAGATACACAATGCGAATATTTCTGGGACTGTTCAGCCTGGCTTGTGTCGCTGCCGCCTTGGTCCTGGCGGTAAAAATCCTGTTTTCATCCGATTTTCGGATCGGTACGATCTATCTCGTATTAATCGCAGTTTCATCCATAATGATTGTCCTGTCCTTTTGCACCAAATGTTCCAGTAAAAGAAACTGCGCTCACGTCTTTCCCGGCCTGGCCGCGAGGTTATTTAAAGACCGTCGGCCCGGCGAGTACACAAAAAGCGAAATGATGGGGTTAGTGACCGGCCTGATTCTGATTCTTGGATTCCCGCAATTCTGGCTCACCCGGGATTGGAAACTGTTTTTTTGTTTCTGGATTTTGAACGGAATTGGTCTTGTTATTATAGTAAAGAATATTTGTACCGGTTGTGAAAACCGGTTTTGCCCTTTTAATAAAGCAAAGAAAATAAATTGAGTCCCAAACAAAATTTATACTTCATATCATTAGGTTGTTGATTTATAAGGAGTCTATGATGCGAGAATCCATCTTGAAAAAACTGGCTGACATTCATGCGAATTATCCGGGGAGGATGCTGATCCTGGTCATATTGCTGACCGTAATATTTGGCTTTCTTTCCACCAAACTGACTGTGAGCATGCGCTGGTCAGATCTGCTGCCCTCAAAAGATCGACGGACCATTCAGTACAATAAAATCATCGATGAATTTACAACCTCGACAAGTTTCGTCGTGGTTGCTCAGGGAGAAGAAAAACAGATCAAAGCATTTGCGGATGCGGTGGCACCAAAACTCAAATCAGCCGTGCTTGAAACGGACAGCGGGACTGTGTCCCTGATCAGCCGTGTGGATTATAAAATGGAAATGAATTTTCTAAAAAATCACGGACTGATGTTGATGAAGAAAGACGATTTGGAAAACATGAAAGAGATCTATACCGATCCCAATTTAACAGATTTTCTGGTGAATTTAAACAATGCAATGGAAAAAGAATATGTCGGCCGGGATGAATCTCTTTCAACCCGTCAAAAAGAAGATCAGGCTGTTATGTTCCTGGACGGCATTGAAGACCTGATCCGTGTTTTAAATAAACTGACCTCCGGCGAAAACGTGTCCGAATCCGAAGTTGAATCTTTGACCGATGGGCTTCTTCTGGGTGATCCCTATTTTCTATCTTACGATAAAAAAGCCCTGATCCTGAATGCAATTCCCACTTTTTCGGTCGTTGATCTGGATCTGGTAGTCAATGGCACGAATGTAATTCAAAACATTGTGGATGAAACTGCGAAAGAATATCCCGGACTGCGTACCGGTCTGACCGGAATGATGCCCATCTGTCACGACGAGATGGTGTATTCGGAAAAGAGTCTCGGATATACCAGTCTCATTGCAATTGTGGCCATCCTGGTCCTTCTCATTGTTTCTTTCCGCATGTGGGTGGCTCCCCTCTTCGCCATAGCCAATCTGTTAATCGGGATTCTCTGGGCCATCGGCCTCGTTTCTGTCACTGTCGGACAGTTAAACATTATGACACAGATGATGGCTGTCATTTTGCTCGGACTGGGCATCGATTTTTCAATCCACCTGATTTCAGGATTCACCGAATTCAGGGCAAAGGGCCAGTCCATCCAAACAGCCCTAGAAACGACATTTCTTAAAGTCGGGCGCGGTGTCATTACCGGCGGCCTGACCACAGCCAGCGCCTTTCTAACCATGATCATCAGCAGTTCGCGGGGGATGAAAGAGATGGGTTTGGTCACCGGTATCGGGCTTTTGGCCACTTTGATTGCTACATTTTTAGTACTTCCTATTTTTCTTGTTTACAGAGAAAGACATCGTGAAAAAAAGATAAAAGATTTCTCTCAAAAGGAATTAAAGGATATTTCCTTTCAATTTATGGGGAGTGCGGGAAATTGGCTGGGACATCATTTTCGGTGGGCACTCCTGATTGCTCTGGTTCTGACTGGATTGTTCATCATACTGAGTTCGCAAATTACTTTCGACCAGAATTATATGAACATCGAAGCCAAAGGTCTTACATCGATCGCGCTTCAGGATACCATCCTAAATAAATTCGATCTCGGAATGGATTATGCCATGGTTCTGGTAAAAGATCCGGACGAATCGCGCCAGATTGCCAAACAATATCGGGAAATGGGGTCCATCGCCATGACCGAAGACATTTCAGCATACCTGCCCTCGGAATCGGAACAAAAAGAGCGGGCACCCTATATCCGGGAAATTCAAAAAGCAATGGCTTCGTCTCAAACCCGGCCAAGGATCAGTAAAAATGATTGGGTAGTAATACGAAATGAAATCAACCGTCTCCGCATGAATGTGATGGAGATGCAGGACATGGCTTTTCTCGGCGGCCAGGATAAAGTGGATCGAAAATGCAGATCACTGGTAGGCAATCCGGACGATCCAACGTCTAAGGATCCCATACAGATACTGCAAAATCATTTGGATCAAAACCAAACCCAAAACATCGGCCGGTGGCAGTTGTTTCAGAGAGAATTTGCCTCGGATTTCAAGCAATCGGTTCTTTCAATGGCCTCGACAAAACCGATTCATTTGAATGATTTACCCGTCTCCATATTGGATCAATACAGTAATGCAGACCATTCCCAATATCTGGTCACTGTCTATCCCGCTGGAAGCATCTGGAACGACGCCAAATTTCTCCACAGATTTAATGATGATCTGGATCAGGTAAGCGATAAAGCCACCGGTATGCCCCCTGTATTTTTGGCACTGATAGAAATAATCGGACGGGATGGAAGAAATGCGATGTTTCTGACTATTGTTGTTATTTTTCTTCTGCTCTTAATTGATTTTAGAAATGTCAAACATACATTCATGGCCATGATCCCGCTGGCCGCCGGACTGGTTTGGATGATCGGCCTGATGAAACTCACCGGACAGCAGTTCACAGTAATGAATGTGATGGGGCTCCCGATGATTCTGGGCATCGGAATCGATGACGGCGTACATATTATCCACCGCTGGGTCAGTGAGGGCCGAAAGAATATTCGCGTGGTTTTTGCCAGTACAGGCAAAGCCATTCTGCTGACTTCATTGACGACTATGCTGGGATTTGGATCGATGATTTTCTCGGTCTGGCGGGGATTCGGTCAGCTTGGAGCGGCCCTTTTTGTCGGTGTCGGCGCTTGTTTTCTGACAACCGTGCTGTTCCTGTCCGGACTGCTCGGATGGCTTGAACACAGAAAGAAATAAATCGGATTTTTCAGAACGATTAGAAACCGTTTGCCTTACAGATATTTAAGCTCTACCAGGGAAAATCCGTTTAATCGATTCCGGCCGGTTCTTTCTTGGAATACAGTTTGTACAGCACAGGCACGATGAGCAGTGTCAGGAATGTAGATGTAAACAGTCCGCCGATGATCGTCCAGCCCATGGGACCCCAGAGCGATCCGCCGCTGAGTGTGAGAGGAAGCAGTCCGCCGATCGTGGTCATGGTCGTCAAGACAATCGGAATGAAACGTGTTTCCCCTGCTTCTTTGAGTGCCTGGATGATAGGCGTACCTTCCCTTCTGAGCTGATTCGCATAATCCACAAGAATAATGGAATTGTTCACTACAATCCCGACCAGACTCGTCAGACCGATAAAAGCCGTAAACGAGAATGAATTCCCGGTGAGAAGAAGTCCCAAAACGGACCCAATAATTGCCAGCGGAATGGCGGAAAACACAATAAACGGCTGGGAATAGGATCGGAACTGCAGTACAAGCACACCGAAAATTGCGATCAGAGCAATAATCACCGCTTGTCCCATACCGCCGAAAGATTCTTCCCGGCTCTCCTGTTCACCGCCCAGATTGTACCAGTATCCTTTCGGCCAGTTGTAATCTTTCAGTTTGCGGATAATGTTCTGCGTGACTCCAGCAACGGAATATCCGGACGCCACATCCGAAGTAACTGTGACATTCCGGTCAAGATCGTAATGGGTGATCAGTAACGGACTCTCAGTGAGTTCAATGGACGCTACCTGTCTGAGCGGTATCAGCTGGCCTGTTATCGAAGAGACGTAAACCCGGTTAAAATCTGACAGGGACGGATTCCTTTCAAACGGCAGGCGGAAAACAATATCGTACTGCTTGCCTTCTTCATCCCGGTACGTGCTGACCGGAACACCCGTCAATGCAGTTCGGACAGTATGGTCAATCTCGCTCAGGGGAATGCCCAGCATGGCCGCTTTATCCCGGTTGATCCGCACCTCGAGGTCGCTTTTAGTCATGGAAAGCGGATTATTCAGATTGATCGTCCCCCCTTCCGAACGGATAATGTCCTCCACATCCGAGGCCACCTGTTTCAGCACTTCCAGGTTGTTTCCCTGAATCCGGACTGCCACAGGCGCCTCTACCGGCGGGCCCTGTTCGAGCTCTTTGACCTCGATCCTTGCGCCGGGATAAGCGTCAAACTTTTCACGCAATTGACTTACGATCCGGGTCATTTGAGAGCGGTCATATTTTTTCATTTCGACCAGAACATCAGCATGGGTGCTCATCTGACTTTTCATATGTTGATTATAGTATATACGGGGATTACCGTGCCCGACATTAACCGTAACATTGCGAATTTCCGGATAGTCAGACAGCGCATTCTCAACATATCGAGCTGCTTCTTCCGTACGGTCGAGATTGGACCCGGCCGGTGTATTCACCCTGATAAAAAGCAAAGGTTTTTCTGCTTTAGGGAAAAAGCTTACGCCCACAAATGGAAAAAGCCCGAGACTAATTATAAAAATCAGTCCGGTGATAATAAGAATCCGGACAGGATGATCAAGCGCATATCCAAGCCATTGACGATAGCGTGTTTCTATGAATCCGCGCATTAACCTGCGGACCGGGCGTTCGTGCGATCCGTTATCAACCTTGAGAAATTTGGTCGAAAGATAGGGCGTTAATGTAAGAGATATCAGTAAAGAAGCGGATAGTGTAAACACCACGGTCACGGGCATGGAACGGATGAAGTCTCCGGTCACATCCCGCATGAGAATAATAGGAATGAAAGCAAAAAGCGTTGTCGCCGTGGCGCTCACCACAGCCCATCCGACCTGGGATGTTCCGGCCACTGCCGAATCGATACGTGACCGCCCCATGCGCATGAAACGCGCCGTGTTTTCTGTGACGACAATAGCGTTATCCACAAGCAAACCGAGAGCAATCACCAATCCGGCAATGGACATCTGTTCCAATCCGTATCCGCTCAACGCCACACAACCGATGCCGATAAGAATCGACGTCGGAATGGCCAGCATCACGATCAGCGAGGCGCGTGAACTCACTGCCGCAAAAATCACGATTCCGACCAGCAAAATGCCCTGAAACAAATTGCTGAAGAATCCTCGAACACGCCGGTTGACACTCGTGGATTGATCAAACACGATTTCAAGCCGCATCTCCGGCGGCAGATTTTTTTTAAATTCATCAATAACCGGATGTAATTTCCCGAATATAGCAAAAATATTGGTCCCTTCCTTTTGATTGGCTGTGATAAAGATACAGCGTTTGTTGTTGAACCAGGCCCGATATTCCACATCCTCGGGCATGATATCTACGTCGGCTACATCCTTGAGATAGACCGGTTTCCCTCCCACCGCGTGAATGACGGTGTGCCGGATATCATCAAGGCATTTATACGAGCCGCTTGTCTTGATATTGAGGCGCTTCGTACCGACATCCACATAACCGCCGGGAATATTCCCATTGGCATCGACAACGGATCCCATGACATGGCTGAGCGGAATTCCCATTTGGGCAAGTTTCTCAAGATGAATGGAAATCCGCACCTCCTGTTTCGGCACGGCCCAGACATCCGCACTTTTAACACCGGAAACTTTCTCAATTTGCTTCTCTAACTCTTCCGCTTCCTGTTCCATTAAATAATAGCTAACAGAATCTGATACCAGCGCAGCTTGAAGTATGTTTACATCCGAAATGGTCCAACGCACTGTTTCCAGCAGAAGAATATTTTCAGGCAATTCATTCCGGATACTGTTAACCTTCTGAAGCACATCCGCATATTTCTTATCCGGATCAGTACCCGACTCAAATTCAATGGCCACACTTACAAGTCCATCCTCTGCCTGAGAACTGATGTATCGGATATCTTCTAACTCGTTTAACGCTTCCTCAACAGGCGTTACGATCAACTCTTCCATATCAGCGGGCGACCCGCCCGGATAAACAACGATGACGCTGCTGCCGACCGGTTGTACCTGAGGATCTTCCGATTTCGGCATAAGAAACAAAGACACTACTCCGTTTAATACAAGAAGACAGATCAGCACCATTGTAAATTGATGATTATCTATTGCATATTTTGGCAGTCTCATTTGATATATTCCTGTTTATTTTGTTTAGAAGATAAATAACAAGTTTACAGTTTACAGTTTCCCGTTCTCCATTCTCCGGCCTCCCGTTTCCAATTTTTAGTCCCAAGCCGCAAGCCTCAAGTCCCTATTTCCCAATCTCCAATCTTATTTTACTATATACTACATACGATATACTATCTACTATCTACTATTATCACCTTCTTATTACCGTTTAAATACGCCGCGCCTTCCGTAATAACCGCATCGATTCCTTCCAACCCTTTTTGTATAACGGCATCGTCTCCAAGAAAGTAGGCAATGCGGACAGGAATCTTCACAGCCAGACTGTCTTTATCGATCCGATAAACATATCCTTTCAGACTGCTCACACTGACAAGGGCTTCGAACGGGATCACCGAAACCATTTCCTTGAGAGACGGATAAATATCGACTCCTGCAATAAATCCGCTGAACAGGGATTCCGGAACAGGATCAAGTGCCACTTTGATTTCATATAAGCCGTTTTGGGGATCGGGACCGGCTGCGATCTCCTGTACAACAGCGGAAAATGTTCTTCCTGGATATGCATCGAACTTTACCGATGCCGAATCTCCCAGGGAAAGGTGGATAAGATCCTGGTCGGTTACTCCTGTCTTCACCACCCATCGGCCGGACCGGCTTCCAAAAAACAGAATGGGCTGACCGGAACCGGTCAGTTCTCCGGCTTCCGCAAGCTGTTTGAGAATACATCCATCCGAAGGGGCTGTAATCACGGCATGATTCAAATTAAATTCGGCTATTTCGAGATTGGATTTGGCAACTTGCAAACCACTCTCTGAATTCTGCAACTGTTCGAGCGTAGTTACACTGTCGGCATAGAGATTTTGAATGCGCTTGAAATCCCGCTGGGCCTTTTCAAAACCGGCGCGCGCCTGTGTAACCTGTCCATCAATCTCGTCAAGCTTCAGGGAAGCAAGAACCTGTCCTTTTTGAACCTTCTGGCCCTCATGAACGGAGATACGGTCTAATATCCCTCCTATTTTAAAAGACAGTTTGATTTCCGATGAAGACGCCAGCCGGCCGCTCGTATGAATCGGTTGGGCGAGCCGGAGTTGCCGTATCGCTTCAAGTCGGACCGGTACGGCCTGATCCTTTTCATTTTTTTGATCTCCCCGTTGACAAAACAGAACAATCAGGGCAAAAACGGATAAAACAACGCTCAAAATTATTTTTTTCATTTTCTGCTCCTTCATGAAACACATTTCCAGGTTACAATGTATTCGGCAGACCGGGGGAGATTTATTTCCGGAATATCCCCGGTCCAGTTTCCTTTTAATTCGAATGCTTGTGCGGCCAATTCGAAATGGCACATGGCGATACCGATGTCCACGATCTGTAAATCCGCAAGTCCGATTTTATGAGGCTGATAACTTTTGGTTCTCTGAAGAAAAAAATGGTACGTATTCTGATCCGGATCAAAGACAATCCGCCATGGCTGCCGGTTGGACGCCGAAGGTGCCAGCCGTACCATTTCCAAAACCCGGGAGTATGGATTACCACTATCCGGTTGAAACGCCGATTGAAAATCAGATTGAAAAAACAACTCTTCCCAGAGCATGCGTTTTTTAGATCCCACCGTGAACCGGGCGATCCGATCCGTTATGCTGCGTTTATCAGCCGGATATCCGACAGATACCACTGCCGGAACGATTTCACCATTATGAACACCGATATACTCGGCAAACCGGCTTTTTCTAAACGATCCCCCAAGCCAGCAGGTACCCAACCCCATATCGGTCAGAGTGAGAAGAATGGACTGCATCAAATATCCAAAATCGACCAGTCCCGGCCGTGAAAGCTGAACGGCTCCTACAATAAATCCGGCCGGATAACGGATGAAACCGTAAGTCCCCAATCCTCTCAACGCATCCGAATCATCTTCCTTCGAAGCGGCCAGTTCAAACCGTATCGGACTGTTCAGCGGACCTTGTTTCAATCCGGATAAAAGTGCGCTGATTTTCCTGATATCCACTGCCTCGAGCGGACGTTTTTCATACTTACGGACAGAAGTCCGGTTTCGTATAATATCCTGTATGCGATGATTGAAATCCAGTTTCCCCTCCCGGTTCTTAAAACGGCATTCAATTATTGATATTATTGATCGCCCGATCAAGATCGTATGCTGCCGTTATTTTTTCCCATTCGGCCAGTTTAATCCAGTACTCGTATCGTGTAACAACCGCATTGACTTCAGCCTGCGTTTTGGTGTTCCGGGCATCGATGAACGTGATTTGAGGCACCATGCCCTCACGATATTGTTTACCTATAATAGCGAATGATTTACAGGCGCTTCTCTCCCGTGCCAGTGCTGCTTCGATCGATTTTATTGCAAGGTTCAAATTGTGATGCGCCTCTCTGACCTGCAGCCGGATCTGCTGCTGCACTGTTTCGAGCTGGTTCTCCATTTCTTTTTCTTCCAGTTTGGCCTGATCAATCTTGAATCTATCTTGAAATCCATTGAACAAATTCCAGCTTCCTATCAGGGAAGCCATCCAGTAATCGTCTTCGGGACCGAAACGGTAAATTTCTCCCTGATAACCATAATCCGCAACTGCAGTGATACCGGGTAGGAATTTTGAACAGGACAACCCTTTCTTGTTTTTCATGATCGAAATCGTCTTCTCGATTTGCCTCAGTTCCTCCCGTCTTTGAAGCGCGCATTCCTGATCCGACTCCAGTTGGGCTGTCCAGGAAAAAACCAATTCGCTGTCCGGAACAATTTCAATTGCCGAATCCAGCGGGCGATTCAGGAGAAAGTTAAAATAACTGGCCGAAAGATCGCGTCCCTTCTCAGCTTCTGCCTGCTGCTGTTTGAATCCATAAAGTTCGGCTTCTGCACGAAAAACCACATCCTGCGTGGCCATGTTATTCTTGAACAAACTCTGGCTGACGCGTACATTTTCATCTAAAAGCCGTTCGGTTTCTGTCAACAAAAGCACGATCCGATTCGTTTTCAGATAATTGAAATAGGCAGTCTTGATATCCGCTATCAACTGCCGTGTGTATACATCCCGCGAATAGGCCTGAATTTCTTTTAGATCGCGTTGAATACGATAATTGTAAAGAATCCCCGGCTGAAAAATGGGCTGGACAAGACGTAGTTTTGTCTCCTGTTCTTCTTCGCGGAGAAACAGAATATGTTCGTTCGGTAAATCTGTCGGGAAGGCCGGTATACCGAGTAATTGATTCAACGATTCATACACCGGATTCATTAGATCCCCGACCGGAAAATCAATAACCCGGCCACCACCCGCACGCGTATATCTGGCTTCGATACTGACAGACGGCAGAAACATTCCCCGCGCCTCGTTGAGTGCCGCTACGGAACGCTTGTAGGAGAAATTGTGCTGTCGCAACGCCAGGTTGTTTTCCAGTCCGTACTGGACGTAACTATCCAGAATGGATTGCCCCATCAACAGTGAGGGTAGAATCAATCCGATTCGAATGGCTTTTTTTAACATATTTTGACTCCGTGATTACTGTCCTTTAAACAATCGATCATTTGAATACCGGTCAACAAAAAGCGGATTATGTTTTGGGTTCAAGTGCGCAACGCACAAAATCAAAATAGTAATCGATAATGTGATCCATTTTCAGACCATGCTGATTCTTGAGATGTTCGCCCTTCATTGCAACCAGTTCGATAATTCCTGTCGTCATACCGTATAAAATCGTAGAGGTTTGTCCGGGATCGATATCGGAGCGGATGGAACCGTCACCGATGCCTTCCTTGATGATATTGCTCAAGATTTCAAGAGAATTGTGCCCAAAATCGGAACATTGACACGCAACAGAACCTTGACATTCCGCGTTCTCATACTCAAGTTCATCCAAACGGAAATGGGACAATGCGTTGTAATAATCGGGGAACTCTTTCGCAAACTTTAAATAGGCCTGTCCGATTCGAAATGTTTTTTCCAATCCGGTGCCTTTGCCCTGAATGGCCTTCTTGAACATATCGTTCATGATCTGCATTCCCCGAAAAATCAGGCCCAGAAAGAGTTCATCTCTATTCTTATAATAGAGATAAATCGTACCTTTGCTCAGTTCCGCTTCTTCGGCCACCTCATCCATCGTTGCATTCTTCAATCCCTTGGAAAAAAAGACACGCTCCGCCGCATCGAGGATTTCGATACGACGCTGTTCCTTTTCCCGTTCCTTGCGTTCCTGAATGCCCATATTAATCCTCTGAATATTGACTAAGTAACTATTTTATGACCATCAGTCATTTGATGACCAATAATATAATACTTGTATATTGCATTGTCAAGATTTATTTTAAAATCGGATCCGATTAGCCGAAATTATTAAAATTTAA